>NZ_JACHDL010000019.1:0-157109 GCF_014201055.1 Paraburkholderia sp. CI2 | reverse complement strand
GGGTGTGGTACAGGGGTCGCGCCGCTACGGGGGCCCGCGCGCCAGGGCGGGGCGGGCGGCGCCGGCACGGGGCGGCATCGCTGAATAACAACCCCGCCCCCGGGGGGGCGGTGGCCGACCCGCCACCGCCACGCCCATCGTCTCGACTCCCGTTTCCCTCTATCCGGAACAACATCATGAAATTCGAAGGCATCTACACCCCTGCTATCACGCCGTTGACCGCGCAAGGGCAAATCGACAAGACGCCCTTTGCCGACGTGCTCGAATCGCTGATCGCGGCCGGCCGGATGAGCGTGTCGATGGGCCGCGAGTACCTCGAGACGGTCTGCCATGCATCGAAGACCAGGACGATGCTCTGCCAGCCGCCACATGCATTCCTTCGATCCAGACGTTCGAGTTGTCGACGTAAAGTAGGTTTGCCATCTTCAATCTGTCCAGATCGGCTACCGGCCGGCGTGCGGAGCGCTTGCGCGCCAAGTACTTTCCCCTTCATTCAGCGAACACTTCCTGCAACGTTCTCAGGGTGTCCATCAAAGTATTCCCGGCAACAAAACCCTCTTTCTTGACCAGCCGCACCTTATCAACGGTGCGAATTTGGTCTAGCAAAATCAATCCTTGCTTTCGCTTGAAAGTCACCGGCACGCGGAAGGGCGCGGGGCGGCCCTTCGAGGTCATCGGGGCGACAATGACCGTGCGAAGGTGATCGTGCAGTTCAGGCGGAGAGACTACGACGCAAGGACGTGTCTTTTGGATTTCGCTACCTAACGTCGGATCGAGAGCAACTAGCCAAACCTCGCCGCGCACTACCACGTTATCTCCGCATCACCTGCGTTGCCGAACTCACCCATCACCAGTGCGTCGTCGCCGGTTTCCGCAACCCGTTTGCTTGCAACGGCCCAGCCTTCGCGCACAGCTTTCTGCGGACGACGAATTACTAGCGCGTCGTTCTCGACTTCCATGTCTACCTCATCCTCTAAACCAAGCTGGGCAAGTATCGGCTTGGGGATCAACACCCCTTGCGAGTTGCCCATTTTGCGAATCGTCGTTTTCATGGCTATACCGTATATACAATGTTATACCCAGCCCAATGCGAGGTAACCACAATGTTATTACATTTTTCGAGGTTTTGAAATGCATCTAGCGCGCGCTCAGTCGTACAACGCGTCAAAGCCCGCTATCGCCTCGCGGCGATCTTTCAAGCCCGAGTTCGCCCAGTTCACGTCCGAACGCCATCAACTGGACGCCCACCAGCCAGACATGCCTCACCATCCGCGCAGAGCGCCCTGACCGGCGCAATCAAAGCTGCCGCGTTTCCGAAGGCGGATTGCCCCAGTCGTTGTGCAGGCCATTCCGATAGGTCACCGGCGCATTCAGCGCTGCGTCGAGATCGAGTTCGTCAATGCACATGATGTTCACGTTGATATACGGATACCCTGTGCCGTTTGGCATATCGATGCGATCGAATACGTGGACCCCGCAGCGTTTGCAGAACGGGTGATGCGCGACCGCATTGTGCCCCTGATATTCGCTGAGCGCGGCTTCATCCGAAAGAAGACGAAAATCTTCCCGGCGAACCTGCACGTGCCAGAATCGCAGCCTGCTGCAGTAGCTGCAATTGCACTTCGACGTGCCCTCGTCGAAATCGATGCGAGCCTCGAACTTCACGAATTGGCAATGGCAACTTCCGAGGTACGTGCGCAACATGGGGTTCTCCGGGGTTGAGGGCCGCTGCCATTATGGACGGCACGACTTCGCGCTGCCAATGCACGAGCCGTCGCAACCCTCGCAGTAATGGCGGTCGCGCACCGCGCGATCCACGCGCCAGACGTTCGCCGCAACCGGCGCCGCCGTCCCCGCCGAGCGTCCGTTTTCCCGCGCATGAAACGTCGGCTCGCCCGCCTTGCCGCGGCGAATCGCTTCATCGATGTCCGGCTCGCCGAACACCGCTTTCAGTTCGGCCACGAACGCCGCGATCTCCGGCATCGGATGCCCGGCTGGCTTGCGCACTCGCATGTCCATGAACCCGCCCCCCAAAAAGTGCCTGTTCGCTATCTCATAAAACCATGTAGGATACTGTATATCCATACAGGTATTTTCGCAAATGACAGCCGCCCTGCCAGCACCGGAAGCCATTCACCCGTCCTTGTGGCGGGCGTCCCAGCTTGGCGCTGGCCGCGGCCGCAGCGTCGATACCGGCTATCCGGCCCTGTCGGCGGAGTTGCCCGGCGGTGGCTGGCCGCTCGGCGCGCTGGTCGATCTGCTCGTGCAGCAGGCCGGCGTCGGCGAACTGCGGCTGTTGCAGCCGGCGCTCAGCGCCGTCGGCGAGCGTCCGCTCGTCTTCGTGCAACCGCCGCATACGCCGGACGGCCTCGGGCTCAACTACATCGGCCTGTCGCTGCAGCAGGTGCTGCGGATCAATGCGCCGAAAACCGCCGACGCGCTGTGGTCCGCCGAGCAGATCCTGCGCGCCGGCAGTTGCGGCGCGCTGATCTTCTGGGCGCAGTACGCGCAGGCGTCGTCGCTGCGCCGTTTGCATCTGGCCGCGCAGTCGTCGGAGACGCTTTTCATCATGGTGCGGCCGCTCGCCACCGCGCAGGAGGCATCCCCCGCGCTGCTGCGGCTCGCGCTCAGGCCATCGGCCGAAGGCCTGACCATCGACATCGTGAAACGACGAGGGCCCGCTCGCGCAGAGCCCCTGTCGATTCCCCTTCAACCCACTCCCGTTCTGCTTTCCCGACATGCGCGTCTTTCTCGCCGTTCATCTGCCAAAGTTGCCGCTCGAGGTCTTCAGACCGAAGTGGTCGCCTGAGCCCGCGCATGGCTGCGCGGTGCTGGAGAAAGACAAGGTGGTCATGGCCGACCCCGCCGCGCGCTCGGCAGGCGTGCGTCCGGGCATGAAGCGCGGCGGCGTGCTGACGCTGTCGCCGCAGACCGAGATGTATGAGCGCGATAGCGGCCGCGAAACGGCGGCCCATCGCGAGGTGGGTATCGCGCTGATGCGCTTCTCGCCCGAAGTCGCGCTGCTCGATGAGGCGACGGTCGTCGTCGAGATCGGCGCGAGTTTGCGGCTCTTCGGCGGCCTGCTCGCGCTGTGCCGCGATACGAAAGCCATCCTCGACGCGCTCGGCTTCACCGCGCGCATCAGTGCCGCGCCGACCGGCCAGGGCGCGTGGCTGCTCGCGAAGTTCGGCAACCGGCGCGTGCTGAAGCTCGCGTCGCTCGACCAGCGCCTGTCCGCCCTGCCGATGCTCGCCGTGCCCGAAGTCCGCCCGTTCGCCGACTGGTTCACGGGCCTCGGTTGCGAGCGCATCGCCGATCTGCGCCGCCTGCCCCGCGCCGGCTTGCAGCGCCGCTGCGGCGAACATCTGCTCGACTCGCTCGACCGCGCGTTCGGGACCGCGCCCGAACTGTTCGACTGGCTCGAACTACCGCCCACGTTCTCGGCGCGCATCGAGATGCCGGACCGGCTCGAACACGCGGATGGCGCGGTGTTCGGCGCGCAGCGCCTGATCGTGCAACTGTGCGGATGGCTGTGCGCAAAACAGCTCGCGCTCACCGGCATTCGCCTGTCGCTCGAACACGAGCGCGGACGCGCTGCGATCGAGCCGACCACGATCGACGTCGCACTCGGCGAGCCGACCTGGCGCGAAGAACATCTGATGCGCCTGCTCAAGGAGCGGCTGCATCGTATCGAGCTCGCCGCGCCCGTGATCGCGTTGCGGCTCGACGCGTCGAACGTCGAGTCGGCCGCGCCCGCGTCCGACACGCTGTTTCCCGAACCGGGCGGCTCGCAGGAGGATCACGCGCGGCTGCTCGAACTGCTGGTCGCGCGGCTCGGCGAAGAGAACGTGCTGAAACCCGCGCCGAGCGCCGATCATCGTCCGGAGATCGCGAACCGCTGGCTGCCGGTGTCGCAGCCGGTCAAGCCCGGCCCGCTGCCGCAGAATCTGCCCCGCCCGACGTGGATGCTCGATACGCCCGTGCGTCTGCTGATGCGCCAGCACCGCCCGTTCTATGGCTCGCCGTTGCGCATGGTGTCGCCGGGCGAGCGCATCGAGAGCGGCTGGTTCGACGGCGAGCTCGTCACGCGCGACTACTTCGTCGCGCAGGCGGACGACCAGAGCTGCTACTGGATCTACCGCGAGCGCGTGAGCAGCCGCGACGCGGAAGAAGAGCAACGCTGGTTCCTGCATGGCCTGTTCGGCTGATAGGCGCGGATGAGCGGCCATGGACACCACCTTCACGATGCTGCCGGCGTATGCCGAGCTGTTCTGCTTTTCCAACTTCACGTTTCTGCGGGGCGCGTCGCACGCTGAGGAACTGGCCGAGCGTGCCGCGCAACTCGGCTACTCCGCGCTCGCGATCACCGACGAATGCTCGCTCGCGGGAGTCGTGCGCGCGCATGTCGCGGCGAAAGAAGCGAAGCTGCCGTTCATCGTCGGTTCGTATTTCCGGCTCGTCAACGCCGATGGTTCGCCGGCGTTCGGGCTGATCCTGCTCGCCCGCAACCGCAACGGCTACGGCAATCTGTCCGAGCTGATCACGCTGGCGCGCATGCGCGCGCCCAAGGGCGAATACCGGCTTACGCCGCAGGATCTGTCGCGGCCGGAGAAGGAGTATCGCCACCTGCTCGGCATGCCCGACTGCCTCGCGATTCTCGTGCCGGATTTCCCGGCCAGCGAAGACGCGCTCGATGCGCAGGTCGAATGGCTCGACGAAACGTTCACGGGCCGCGCATGGGTCGGCCTCGTGCTCCATCAACGCGCGATGGACGACCTGCATCGCGGCGCGGTCGAGTTCGTCGCGCGCAGCCGCGACGTGCCCGTCGTCGCGCTCGGCGAAGTCGTGATGCACGTGCGCTCGCGCAAGCCGCTGCAGGACACGATGACCGCGATCCGGGTCGGCAAACCGGTCCATCAGTGCGGCTATGATCTGGCGCCGAACGCCGAGCAGCATCTGCGCTCGAGGTTGCGGCTCGCCAACCTGTACCCGCAAGACGCGCTGGCCGCGACGGTCGACATCATGAGCCGCTGCACGTTTTCGCTCGACGAGCTGCGCTACGAGTATCCCGACGAGCTGGTGCCGGCCGGCCATACGCCGGCCTCGTATCTTCGTCAGGAAACCTATGTCGGCGCGCAGCGGCGTTTTCCCGCGGGGATTGCGCATCACGTGCAGCAGCAGATCGAGCACGAACTCGAACTGATCGCGGACCTGCAGTACGAGCCGTATTTCCTGACCGTCTACGACATCGTCCGCTTCGCGCGCAGCCAGCACATTCTGTGTCAGGGGCGCGGGTCGGCCGCGAACTCGGCGGTCTGCTACTGCCTCGGCGTGACCGAGGTGGACCCCGCGCGCGGCAACATGCTGTTCGAGCGCTTCATCAGCAAGGAGCGCGGCGAGCCGCCCGATATCGACGTCGACTTCGAGCACCAGCGACGCGAAGAAGTGATCCAGTACATCTATCGCAAGTACGGCCGCGACCGGGCGGCGATCGCAGCGGCGGTGTCGACCTATCGTCCGCGTGGTGCGCTGCGGGAAACGGGCAAGGCACTCGGCGTCGATCCGCAGATCGTCGACGCGGTCGCGAAGTCGCATCACTGGTTCGATACCAGTCGGGATCTGCTCGCGCGTTTCGCGGAATCCGGCCTCGATCCGAACCAGCCCCTGATTCAGGCCTGGGCGAAGCTCGCCTCGCAACTGCTGAATTTTCCGCGCCACCTGTCGCAGCATTCGGGCGGCTTCGTGATCAGCCGCGGCAAGCTCACCCGGCTCGTGCCGGTGGAAAACGCGGCGATGGCCGACCGCTCGGTGATCGAGTGGGACAAGGACGACCTCGAATCATTGGGCTTGCTGAAGGTCGACGTGCTCGCGCTCGGCATGCTGTCGGCGATCCGGCGCACGCTCGACCTCGTTTCGGAACAGCGCGGAGAACGCTTCGACATGCAGGACATCCCCGCCGAGGATGAGGCGACCTACGCGATGATTTCGGCCGCCGATACGGTCGGCGTGTTCCAGATCGAATCGCGCGCGCAGATGAGCATGCTGCCGCGCATGCGGCCAGAGAAGTTCTACGACCTCGTCATCGAAGTCGCGATCGTGCGGCCCGGTCCGATTCAGGGCGGCGCCGTGCATCCCTATCTGCAGCGCCGTCAGGGCTTCGAGCCCGTGACCTATCCGAGCGACGCGTTGAAGACCGCGCTGGGCCGCACACTCGGCGTGCCGATCTTCCAGGAGCAGGTGATGCAGGTGGCGATTCTCGCGGCCGGCTTCACCGCCGGCGAAGCCGACCAGCTGCGACGCGCGATGGCCGCGTGGAAACGCAAGGGCGGACTCGAAAAATACTATGACCGCATCGTGCTCGGCATGCAGGAGCGCGGCTACGACCAGGCCTTCGCCGAGGCGATCTTCGAGCAGATCAAGGGCTTCGGCGAATATGGCTTCCCCGAAAGTCACGCGGCCAGTTTCGCGCTGCTGGTCTATGCGAGCAGCTGGCTCAAGCGTCACGAACCCGAAGCCTTTCTCGCTGCGATGCTGAACAGCCAGCCGATGGGCTTCTATTCGCCGTCGCAACTGGTTCAGGATGCGCAGCGGCACGGCGTCACGGTGTTGCCGGTCGATGTGACGATCAGCGGTTGGGACTCCTCGCTCGAACACCGTGCGGGGGCGACGCGCCCCGCCGTGCGTCTCGGTCTTTCGCTGCTGCGCGGCATGAAGGACGGCGCCGCCGAACGGATCGAGAACGCGCGCGCGGTTCGCCCGTTCGCGAGCGTCAACGATCTCGCGCGCCGCGCGCAGCTCGACCGCAAAGACCTGCATGCGCTCGCGGATGCGAATGCGTTGGCAGCGCTCGCGGGAAACCGCCGCGAAGCGCTGTGGCAGTCGGTCGTCGCGGTGCCGGACAAGGATATGCTCGCGGCCGCGGCGACTCAGGACGAAACGCCCGAACTAGGCGCACCGAGCGAAGCGAACGACATCGTCGCCGACTACCGTTCGCTCGGCCTGACGCTCAACCGCCATCCGCTGGAACTGCTCCGGCCGCAGTTGCTCGCGAACCGGCTGATGCCGGCCTCGACGCTGCGGACCTATCGCGACGGCCGCCTCGCGCGCGGCTGCGGACTGGTGACGGTGCGTCAGCGTCCCGGCACGGCCAAGGGCGTCGTGTTCGTCACGCTCGAAGACGAGACGGGCAACGTCAATGTGATCATCTGGCCGAGTCTGCTCGAAAAACAGCGCAAAGAAGCGTTGGGCGCCGCGCTGCTCGCCGTATACGGCACATGGCAGTGTCAGGGAGAAGTACGACACCTCGTCGCGCAGCGGCTGGTCGACATGTCTCATCTGCTGGGCGAGTTGCAGACGACGAGCAGAGACTTCTGCTGACGCGAGCGCGCAAATGCGTATCATCGGAACAGCAAACGGAGGCATCCATGTGCTATTCGGCTCAGATTCTGGCGGACTACCGGCGCTACGTCCGCATGTTCGGCGCGCACATGAGCATCGAGGAATTCGCGCGTCTTTTCTTCGAACGCGCAGAGGACGGTCAGGCCAGGATTCCCAAAGCGATGGAAGACGCCTTCTCGGAACCGCAGTCCGACGCGGAACGGGAAGTCTGGGCGCTGATCGAGCGCTTCAGATCGCAGCAGACCGTGAAGCTCGAACAGGAACTGTTCAAACAGCGCACCCGCTTCGCCGATGCCGAGCGCTCTTTGCAGACCAAAGCCACCAAGGCGGCGACCGAGAGCAAACGGATCGCGAAAGACAAGATCGACCGCACGCTCGAGCGACTCGACGACCTCGGCCGAACCGCTCCCCAAGCAGGCGACTCGCGCATCTTTCCCGGCTACTACGCGCCGGTGATGGTGACGGAGAACGGCCAGCGCGTCGTCAAACCGATGCGCTATCAGTGCCGCCTGGCCGGCAAGCCCGCCTCGTACGACACCCGCTATCCCGGCACGTACAACGCTCGTCGGGACAGTCTCGAAAGTTTCTGGAAAGCGCTATTCGGCTATTCGCATGGACTCATGCTGGCCAGTTCTTTCTATGAGAACGTCTCGCGCGCGCGAATGGAAGGCCGTGAACCGGCGCCCGGCGAGAAAGATGAAAATGTCCGGCTCGAGTTCCGGCCCAATCCGCCGCACGACATGCTGGTCGCATGCTTATGGTCCCGCTGGAGCGGCAAAGGCGAGCCCGATCTATTGTCCTTCGCGGCCATCACCGATGATCCGCCACCCGAGGTGGCCGCTGCCGGCCATGATCGCTGCATCATTCCGATCAAGCCTGAGCATATCGACGCGTGGTTGAATCCCGATCCGCGCGATCTGGCGGCGTTGTACGCGATTCTCGATGATCGGGACCGGCCGTTCTACGAGCATCGGATCGCGGCCTGAACACAAGACGCGGTTTCGCAGGCCGCGCGAGACGGTGTCGGATCATCCTTGCAATCTTCACGCAGTAACATATTCTGCGTTATGGATGTTCATCGGCTGGCGAAGAATACCCGGTTGTAGAGGTCCGCCAACAGGCGCGATTCGGACCCCATCAATCATCGAAGCGCCTGCGCAGCGGGCCCGACACGATCCACACCCTCGGGTTGCGGCTGCAAGCACAGGAGACGTCGGTATGGGCAAACATCCCGCGGCGGACGCTTCGCAGCAGACCGCGCTCGGCAGCGACGAACTTCAGCTGATCGATGCGTGGTGGCGCGCATGCAATTACCTTTCGGTCGGCATGATCTATCTGCTGGACAACCCGCTGCTGCGGGAGCCGCTGAAAGTCGAACACGTCAAGTATCGCCTGCTCGGACACTGGGGCGCGAGCCCGGCGTTATCGTTCGTCTGGGCGCATCTGAACCGCGTGATCAAACGCGACGATCTCGACGTCGTCTTCATGGCCGGTCCCGGACACGGCGCACCGGGCGTGCTCGGCCCCACCTATCTGGAAGGCACCTACTCGGAGATCTATCCGGACAAGAGTGCGGATGCCGAGGGCATGCAGAAGTTCTTCAAGCAGTTCTCTTTTCCCGGCCATATCGGTTCGCATGTGACGCCGGAGACGCCCGGGTCCATCCATGAGGGCGGCGAGCTTGGCTACAGCCTGTCGCATGCGTATGGCGCCGTGCTCGACAACCCGGACCTCATCGTGGCCTGCGTGGTCGGCGATGGAGAAGCGGAGACCGGGCCGCTCGCCACCGCGTGGCATTCGAATAAATTCATCAACCCGGCCCGCGACGGCACCGTGCTGCCGATCCTGAATCTGAACGGCTACAAGATCGCCAATCCGACCATCCTGTCGCGCATCAGCAGCAGAGAACTGGAAGCGCTCTTTGTCGGCTACGGCTACACCCCGCATTTCGTCGAAGGATCGGATCACGCGGAAATGCATCGGAAGATGGCGCACACGCTCGATACCGTGCTCGGCGAAATTCGCGCAATTCATCAGCAGGCACGCGCGAACGGCAATCTCGAGCGGCCGCTCTGGCCGATGATCGTGCTGCGCACGCCCAAGGGCTGGACCGGACCGAAGCAGATCAACGGGCACAAGGTCGAAGGCTCGTGGCGCTCGCATCAGGTGCCTTTTTCCGATGTGCGCAACAACTCCGCGAATCTCGAAGTGCTCGAAGAATGGATGCGCAGCTACCGGCCCGCCGAACTTTTCGATGCCGAGGGCCGGCTGATCCCCGAACTCAAGGCGCTGTCGCCCCAAGGCCCGCGGCGCATGAGCGCCAATCCGCACGCGAACGGCGGCGTGCTGCGCCGCGAACTGAAGCTGCCCGACATCCGCGCGTACGCGGTGGATGTGCAGCACGCAGGCAAGGTGCTGCAGGAGAACACGCGGCCACTCGGCGAATTTCTGCGCGACACGATGCGCGCGAACATGAACACCTTCCGCGTGTTCGGCCCGGACGAAACGGCCTCGAACCGTCTGCAGTCGATCTACGAGGTCAGCAAGAAGGTGTGGATGGCCGAGATGCTCCCCGAGGACGAGGACGGCGGCGAACTAGCGCGCGACGGCCGCGTGATGGAGATGCTGTCCGAACATACGCTGATGGGATGGCTCGAAGGCTATCTGCTGACGGGACGCCACGGCTTCTTCCATACCTATGAAGCGTTTGCGCACGTGGTGGATTCGATGTTCAACCAGCATGCGAAGTGGCTCGACATCAGCCGCAATCACGTGCCATGGCGCGCGTGGGTATCGGCGGAAAACATTCTGCTGTCGTCGACCGTGTGGCGGCAGGATCACAACGGCTTTTCGCATCAGGACCCCGGCTTCATCGATCTCGTCACCAACAAGAGCCCCTCGGTCACGCGCGTCTATCTTCCGCCCGACGCGAACACGCTGCTGGTGGTCGCCGACCACTGTCTGCGCACCACCGACTGCATCAACGTGATCGTCGCCGACAAGCAGAAACACCTGCAATTCACCACCATCGACGAAGCCGTCGTGCACTGCGCCAAAGGCATCGGCGTGTGGCGGCGCGCGAGCAACGACGAGGACGCCGAACCGGACGTGGTGATGGCCTCGTGCGGCGACGTCGCCACTCAGGAAGCGCTGGCGGCGACGGCGATCCTGCGCGAACGTCTGCCCGAACTGAAGCTGCGTTTCGTCAACGTGGTCGACCTGTTCAGGATGCAGCCGGCGAGCGAGCACCCGCACGGCTCGACCGAACGCGAATTCGACAGCCTGTTTACGACCAATAAGCCGGTGATCTTCAATTTCCACGGTTACCCGTGGCTGATCCACAAGCTCGCTTATCGCTTTCGCAATCACGAGAATCTGCACGTGCGGGGCTACAAGGAGAAAGGCAACATCAACACGCCGCTCGAACTGGCGATTCTCAATCAGGTGGACCGCTTCAATCTGGTGATCGACGTGCTCGACCGCGTGCCGCGCTTGCAGGGCAGATCCGCGCATCTCAGGGAAGACATGAGGAACGCGATCGTCAGCAACCTGAACTATGCGCATACGCATGGCACGGACCGCGCCGAGATCGTCGACTGGGTCTGGCCCTTCTGAACGTCACGCGCAGCATGCACCGAGGAAAGCATCATGGCCGACGCTCCCACCACGACCTCGCAGCAAAGCGCGGATGCAGCGCGCACCGGCCTGAGCGCCGCCGCGCTCCAACGCGGCGTGCTCGACAATCTGCTGTGCCTGCGGGGCCGCTATCCGGCGATCGCTTCCCCGCATGACTGGTACATGGCGCTCGCGTATAGCGTGCGCGACCGGCTGCTGGCCCGCTGGGCAACCTCCGTACAGACCTACGCCGGAAGCGATGCGCGGGTCGCCTGCTACCTGTCCGCCGAGTTCCTGATCGGCCCGCAACTCGGCAACAACCTCGTCAATCTCGGCATCGAGGCCAACGCACGCGAAGCGCTGCGCGCGCTCGGCGTCGACCTCGATATGCTGCTCGAACTCGAGGAAGAGCCGGGGCTCGGCAATGGCGGACTTGGCCGCCTCGCGGCCTGCTATCTGGATTCGCTCGCAAGTTTGGAAATACCGGCCATCGGCTATGGCATCCGCTACGAGTTCGGCATCTTCGACCAGCAGATTCGCGACGGCTGGCAGGTCGAAACCACCGACAAGTGGCTGCAAAAGGGCAATCCATGGGAGATCGTGCGCCCGGAGGTTGCGTACTACGTGGGGTTCGGCGGCAGCACCCACGACGAAACCGATGCACGCGGGCACCTGTGCGTGCGCTGGACACCCACACGGCAGGTCAAGGGCGTGGCTTGCGACACGCCGATGCCCGGCTATCACGTCAACACGTGCAACACCTTGCGGCTGTGGAAGAGCGAGGCGGTCGAGTCGTTCGACCTGCAGGACTTCAATGCCGGCGACTATTACGAGGCGGTCAACGAAAAGGTCATCTCCGAGACGCTGTCGAAGGTGCTGTATCCGAACGACGAGCCCGAGATCGGCAAGCGCCTGCGTCTCGCGCAGCAATACTTCTTCGTGTCGTGCTCGCTGCAGGACATGCTGCGCCTGCTCGAAATCAAGGGCGAACCGGTCGGACACTTCGCGCAGTTGTTCAACGTGCAGTTGAACGACACGCACCCGTCGATCGCCGTCGCCGAGCTGATGCGTCTCCTCGTGGACGACAGGCAGGTGCCGTGGGACGAGGCCTGGGACATCACGCGGCGCGCGCTCGCGTACACCAATCACACCCTGCTGCCCGAAGCGCTCGAAACCTGGGGGCTGCCGCTGATGCGCAACCTGCTGCCGCGCCTGCTCGAAATCATCTACGAGATCAACCGCCGCTTCCTCGACGAGGTCCGGCAGCGCTATCCGGGCGACGACGCGCGCATCGAACGCATGTCGCTGATCGACGAGCGCGGTGACAAGCTCGTGCGCATGGCGCATCTGGCGACGGTCGGCAGCCACGCGGTCAACGGCGTCGCCGAACTGCATTCCGGGCTGCTCAGGCAGACCGTGCTGCGGGACTTCGCCGAATTGTGGCCCGAGCGTTTTCACAACATCACGAACGGCGTCACGCCGCGCCGTTTCATGCTGCTTTGCAATCCGGCGCTCGCGCGGCTAATCGACGAGACCATCGGCGCCGGCTGGGTCACTGATCTCGCGCGACTGCGCAAGCTCGAAGCCTATGCCGACGACACCGCGTTTCAGCAGCATTGGCGTAGCGTGAAGCAGTCGAACAAGACCGTGCTCGCCGAGCATATCCGGGGCGTCACGGGCATCGGCGTCGACACCGCCGCGCTGTTCGACGTACAGGTCAAGCGCATCCACGAATACAAGCGGCAACATCTGAACGCGTTGCTGATCATCACGCTGTACCGGCGCCTGCTGCGTGATCCGCAGCTCGCGCTGACACCGCGCTGTTTCGTATTCGGCGGCAAGGCGGCGCCCGGCTACGCGACGGCCAAGCTGATCATCCGTTTGATCAACGGCATCGCCGAAGTCGTGAATGACGACCCTGTGGTGAACGGGCGGCTGAAAGTCGTGTTCTATCCGGACTTCAATGTGAAGAACGCGCACTTCATCTACCCTGCCGCCGACCTGTCCGAGCAGATTTCGACGGCCGGCAAGGAAGCATCGGGCACCGGCAACATGAAGTTCATGATGAACGGCGCGTTGACGATCGGCACGCTCGACGGCGCCAACGTCGAAATCCGCGAAGAGGTCGGCGACGAAAACTTCTTCCTGTTCGGCCTGAGCGCCGACGAAGTGGAACGTGTGAAGCGCGCGGGTTATCGCCCCGCGGACTATGTGAAGGACGACGCGGAACTGAGCGAAGTGCTGCAACTGATCGCCGACGGTCATTTCTCGCGAGGAGACCGCGAGATGTTCCGCCCGCTGATCGACAATCTGACGCACGCGGACCCGTTTCTCGTGCTCGCCGACTATGCCGCCTACGTGGCGCGTCAGGACGACGTGAGCGCCGCCTGGCAGGACACGCGGCGCTGGACCCGGATGTCGATCCTGAACACCGCGCGCTCGGGCAAGTTCTCTTCCGACCGCGCCATCGGCGAATACTGCGACAAGATCTGGAAGATCCGCCCGATGAGGATCACCCTTGATCAATGACCCTGAAACGGGATCGGTGCGTGCTCATGCGGTTCGCTCCGGGTCGCGGTTTCCCGTGGGCGCGTCGGCGGTGCCCGGCGGCATCAATTTCTGCATCTTCTGCCGTCACGCGACGCGCGTCGAGCTGTTGCTGTACGACGCGGCTGACAGCCCCGAGCCGTTCCAGATCATCACGCTCGCCGCCGGTTGCAACCGCACCTTCTACTACTGGCATGTGATGGTCGAAGCGCTGCCGTTCGGCACCTGCTACACGTGGCGGGTGGACGGTCCGCGCGATACGCGCGCTAGCGGCTACGCGTTCGACCCCGACCGCGAACTCCTCGACCCGTATGCCCGCGCGATTAGCGACGTGCTGTGGACGCGGCCTGCGCTCGGCCAGCCGAATCCCAACGGGCACAAAACCCACCGCGCGATCGTGACGGAACCCCTGCCCTCGTCCCCTGGGCGTATCTCGCGCGGACTCGACGACGCGATCATCTACGAGCTGCATGTCGGCGGCTTTACGCGTGATCCGTCGAGCGGCGTGCAGCATCCCGGTACCTTCGCCGGCCTGATCGAAAAGATTCCGTACCTGACGCAGCTCGGCGTGACCCACGTCGAGCTGCTGCCGGTGATGGCCTTCGACGAACAGGACGTTCCGCCCGCCACGGCGGCCCTCGGCCTGAGCAACTACTGGGGTTACAGCACGCATAGCTATTACAGCCCGCATCCTCGCTACTGCCGCGATCCCGCGCGCGCGCCCCAGGAGTTTCGCGCGCTGACCGACGCCATGCACGCCGCGGGCCTCGCCGTGCTGCTCGACGTCGTGTTCAACCATACGGCCGAAGCGGGCGAGACGGGCCCCGTCATCAACTTCAAGGGCCTCGTCAACGATATCTTCTACCACCTCGACGCGGCCGACCGGCGCCGCTACCGGGACTACACCGGCTGCGGCAACACGATCAATTGCAACCATCCACTGGTGACGACGTTCATCGTGCGCTGCCTCGAATACTGGGTGGAAGAACTCGGCGTCGATGGCTTCCGGTTCGATCTGGCGAGTATCTTCGCGCGCGACCAGCGCGGCGAGCTGATGGTCGATCCACCGCTGCCCTGGGCGATCGAGTCTTCGCGTGTGCTGTCGCGCGTGCCATTGATCGCGGAGGCGTGGGACGCCGCCGGCATGTATCAGGTCGGCGCCTTTCCCGGCATGGCATGGGCCGAGTGGAACGGCCGCTATCGGGACGTGATTCGCCGTTTCGTGCGCGGCGACCCGGGGCTCATCGGGGCGGTCGCGACCTGCATCGCGGGCAGCTCGGACCTCTATGCGGACGACGGCAGGCTGCCCAACAACAGCGTCAACTTCGTGACGTGCCACGACGGCTTCACGCTGATCGATCTCGTCAGCTACGAATCGAAGCACAACGAAGCCAACGGCGACGAGAATCGCGACGGCAGCTCCGACAACCTGTCGTGGAACTGTGGCGCCGAGGGCGGGACCGGCGACGCCGGGATTCTCGGTCTGCGAGATCGCCAGGCGCGCAACGTGATGGCCATCCTGTTCCTGAGTCTGGGTGTGCCGATGATGCTTGCCGGCGACGAGGTGCTGCGCAGCCAGCGCGGCAATAACAACGCCTATTGTCAGGACAACACCCTCAGCTGGTTCGACTGGACACCCACTGAAGCCGGCTCGGCCATGTCGCGCTTCGTGCGCGAGCTGATTGCGCTGCGCAAGCGCCACGCAAGTTTGCGGCGGCGGTATTTCCTGACCGGCCGGCCCTCGCCGGGGCAGACTCGGCCGGATGCGGCGTGGCACGGCGAGCGCCCGAACGAGCCGGGCTGGCACGATCCAGGCGCGCGGCTTCTCGCTGTCACGCTGGGCGGAGAAGAGCCGGGCGAGCCGGCACTGCACGCGGTGTTCAACATGGACGATTGCGCCCGCACGGTCCAGTTGCCCGCGTCCGACGGGCGGCACTGGCGGCGTATCGTCGATACCGCGCGCGACAGTCCGCAGGACATCGTGCAAGCGGCGCAACAGGGCGCTGTCGAAAGCGATCAGTCGCGCGTGGAGGCGCGCAGTGTCGTGGTTCTGGAAGAAGCGAGCTGAACCGACGCAAATAACCCGGGTTCTTGTCCTCTAATGTCGATGCTGTGGCGGATATGCCGTGCGCAGTTTCGATTTACTGGCGGGACAACCACCGGCAACGATCGCGGAGGGCATCATGAGAATTAGCGTAGACGGGCCGTCCGTCGTCTTTGCGATGGTTGCGGTCGTGGCCCATGGCAACGCATTCGCGAGGTCCGAAGCCTGCCATCCCACCTCCGAAAAGCAGATTTCCGCACTGTTCGATCGCTGGAACGACTCGCTGAAAACCGGCGACCCGCAGAAGGTCGTGGCGAACTACGCGCCGAACTCGATCCTGCTGCCGACCGTCTCGAACAAGCCGCGTTTGACCGCCGACGAAAAGCTCGACTATTTCAAACGCTTCCTCGAAAACAAACCGGTCGGCACGATCGACTTCCGCGACATCATGATCGAATGCAACACGGCGATCGACTCGGGGCTCTACACCTTCAAGTTCGCGGACGGCTCGGTCGTCAAGGCGCGCTATACGTTCACCTACGCGTGGAATGGACACAAGTGGCTGATTACCAGCCATCACTCGTCCAAAATGCCGGAAGGCAATTAGCCGATGTGGTTTAGAAAAAGTCAGGCTGGGACTTGAACCTCATTCACGAATGACCTGAATACGTCCAGCCTTGACTGCCGCTTTCAATACCGTCCAGTCCGCCTCATTCTGTTCCGCGTAAGCGAGCGCGAATTGCACGACGGCTTCGTCGAATACCTCCGACTTGCCGACATATCCGCTGAGCAACGCAGGGTCGCCAGCTTTCGCCATCGAATGGGCCAGCGCGTGAGCGCAGGACACCGCGTATTCGCCGAGATCTTCGACGTCGAACGTGGTGAAGTCGAACGCACCCTTCATGTCGCGCAATTGCCGCACATAGAAGTCGTTGCCGGTGTGATGCATCTTCGACCAGCCGAGAAAAATGTCGCTGGCCGACTGCAGCAGACGCTGCCCGTTCACCACACGCTGGCCGTGATTGGCATAGCGGCTCGGCGCCAGATACCCCTCCAGCGCGGAAGCCCGTGCCTCCTTGAGTTGCAGGAACAGCGGGCACTCTCCGTCGGCCATGAAGAGCGCCTCGTAGCAACGCGTTCCCACCGACCCGATGCCCACGACGCGAATGGCGACATCCACCAGTTCATAGCGATCGAACAGTGCGCGCCTGTCATCGGGAAGCGTTAACCGGTAGTCGGCGAAGAAGCGCCGTACCAACGCCTGGTACTGTTTCTGGTCGTGCGGGTTCTCGAGCGGGACGTGGTACACGAGCGGCGGTGCGTCCTTGATGCGCAGCTTGCCGTTAACAAGCTCGGTTGCGCGAGTCATCACGGAACGTGACGACTGCTGCCTCGCCTTTTCGATAACCGCCAGTTCTTTCCTTCTCTCCTCCACCGAATCGGCAATCGCCAGCATGCTCGCCGCCTTGAACTGGCAATACCAGACGTCGAGCGTGTCCATGCCGCTCAATCCGGCGAGCCGTTGCCGAAAGGTCTCGCAGAGCCGGCGCACCACGGCGCGCTGGTCGCGAATCGCAAAGCCGCGTTCGCGCGCGGCTATCACGAACGAGGCAGCGAGCCTGCGCACGTCCCAGTCAAACGGGCCCGGCAGGGTTTCGTCGAAGTCGTTGGGTCCGAAAAGAATGCGCCGTTCCGGACTCGCGAACAGCCCAAAATTGGCCAGATGCGCGTCGCCGCCCAGCTGCACGGTCACGTTGGAATGCGGCAGCTTCGACAGGTCGTGTGCCATCAGCGGCGCGGCACCCCGATAGAACGCGAACGGACTCGCGACCATCCGCCCGTAGCGGATCGGTATCAGCTCCGGCACCCGGCCCACGTTGGACGCATCGAGCAGAGCAACAGGATCGCGATCGTCGATCTTGCAGGTCCCCAGCTCCGCGCGCGGCGCCTTTTTGCGCGCCGCCTTGCCCTGCTCGACGCGCGCGGCCAGCGAGCCACGCCCCGCGAACAGCGTGGACGGATCTTCCTGGGCCGCCAGCGTCCTCGGATCAGCCTGATCCGTGGCGGGTTCCATGGACTTTGCAGCAGCGGAATCGGACACGCGTCACTCCTTTTTCGAATCGGGATCAAGGGGCCTCGTCATCTCACTTCACTTCACTTTGCTTCATCTCGGTTTGTCGGCGTCCGGTGCAGCCGCGGATGCGGGTGGCGACAGATCGCGTAGTGCGTCGATCGCCGCATCGACCGTCGCGAAGATCTCGCGATGCGCGCCACTCACCCGCAGGGCCTTATACCGCTCGAGTTCGTGCCGCACGCCAGACGGAACCGCGACCACGGCGATACCCAGGCCGCGCTGGTCGAGTTCCGCACCCAGCTGGAGCAACGTCTTGCCTGCCGTGTAGTCGATATTGTTGATCTCGGTTGCGTCGATCACGACCCAGCGCAACGGAACGCTCGCCTCGTTGACGAGTTTCAGCACTTCTTCCGTGAAGCGCCCCGTGTTCGCATAGAACAGATCCGCCTCGAACCGGTAGATGACGATGCCGGGTGCCGCGAGCAGATTCGGCTCGACGTGATGGGGGATCCAGTGGCCGGTGGGGCCACGCGTCAACACGCGCGTGCGCAGGCGATAGCTATGCCGCGCATGCGCGATCAGTGACAGCACGACGGCGGCGAGAATACCGTGCATCACATCGACGAACACGACCACACCCGCCGCGAGCAACGCAACGACGAATTCGTCCTTCTGCATGCGAAACAGTTCGACCATCCCCTTCACGTCGATCAGCTTCACACCGATCATGAAGACGATAGCCGACAGCACGGCGGCCGGCATCAGGCTGAGCGGCCTGGTGAGGAACAGCAGCACCAGCAGCACGATCACGGCCGTGGTGAGGTGGGCGACCTGGGTGCGCCCTCCCGCGTCGTCGATGATCTCGGTCTTGGTCGGACTGCCGTTCACGACGAAGGTGCCGGTAAACGCTGCGGCTGCGTTCGCCGCCGCGAGTCCGATGATATCGGCATTGTCGTCGCCCTTCTCGTTGTTGCGGGTGGCGTAGGCACGCGCCGTCGCCGCGCTCTGCGCGATGATGACGATGAAGCACGAGGCCGCCGTCGCCAGCACCTGGTTGACCCCGCTCATGTGCAACGGCGGCATGAACAGCGACGGCAGTCCGCCGGGCACTTCGCCCGTCACCGCGATGCCATGTCCGGCGAAATTGAACGCCCCGCTCGCCACGATGGAGCCGATCACGGCGATCAGCGCACCCGGCGCGCGCGGCGCGAGACGCTTGCACCCGATGATCACCGCGAGTACGGCAAGTGAAAGGAGCGTGGTCGGATAGTTCGCCTCGGCGACACGTTGAACCACGCTCACCAATTGCATGACGGGGCCGTGCCCCTGCTTCGCGAGCCCGATCAGCCCGGCGAGTTCCCCCGCCGCGACCTGCACGCCTACCCCCGTCAGGAAGCCGATCAGTGCGCTACGGGAAAGAAAGTCGGCCAGAAAACCGAGCCGAAAGATACGCGCGATCACCAGCATCACAGCGACCGTCAGGGCCACCGTGCTCGTAAGGCCGATGTATTCCTTGCTGCCCAACGCAGCCACGGTCGTCAGCGTACCGGCAAGAATGGCGGCCGTCGCGGAGTCCGCCGCGACTACCAGTTGACGCGAAGCACCCAGAAGCGCAAACGCCACCAGCGGCAACAGGATCGTATAAAGACCCGTGACGGTGGGCGTGCCGGATATCTTCGTGTATCCCATCACTTCGGGAATGCCGAGTGCCGCCAGCGTGAGCCCGGCGATGATGTCGTGCGGCAGTTGAGCGGAATTGAAGGGCAAAAGCCCCTGCAGAAAGGGCGAATGTTGCAGACGGGAGCGCGTGGAAGCCGCTGGTTTCATCTGTCCACCTCCGCTCGGGTCGTGAGCTTGCCAATGGAGGTATTGGACCGGCCAAGGATGACCAGCCCAGTGGCGGCGCTGCCCGGCAGCAGGACGAGAAGCCTGATCGTATGGCGCACGCGGCGGCGCCATTCCCGAATACGGACGCCCCCACGGCGAGGCGCCTCCAAACGGAAGATCCACATGGTTACCTCGGATAGTCGAACTGATCGAGACAACAGCGAATCCAAACCCAGACAGACACGCTCCCCCTTTTCGCGCCGGTAGTCAATAGTCGGGAGCCCCATCGAAAAGGCCGTTGAAGCCGGCACGCGCGCGCCGCACGGCATCGCTGACGGCCACGACGGCTTCATCCTGCTATCCCGTCCTTTCCGCCCGATGCGCGGCCTCCTGCACACCTCGTACAGCCGCGGCCACGATCAAGCCGGTGAATACCACGCCGATCAGCCCGAGGCATGCGGCGTCGATCCGGCCGAACGCCGAAGTGGGCACGACATCGCCGTACCCGATGGTGAGCGCCGTGATCGAGCAGAAGTACACGGTTTCACCCAGCGGCGACGGTGTCCGGTTCGCTGTCTCGACGGGCGCGCCCCAGTAGTACATGCCAAACGTCAGCAGGACGAACAGTAGAAGCAGGCCGATCAGAATCGCTCTCAGAAACCACAGGGTTATCGCCATTTCCTTCAGGATCTCGCCGGCCCGAGGACGGACCGCGCCATCGCCTGTCGCATTTCCCATTGCACGCTCCTGTTGCGATCATCGGGTCGGCTTTGCAGCATGCCGCACCGCCTCACTCCGCACGGCGGTGCTGCTCGAAAAGCAGAAGCATCAAATACGCATAGGCCGTTACGGCCAGAAAGAGCCCCATTCGCACGGCAAACGCGGTGTAGACATCCTTGCCCGCCACGCTGTCCTGCACCGATTGCCCGAGCAGAATGATCATCGTCACGAGACTGTTCAGCCAGAAGCCCGGCGAACAACGCGTGGGTTGCAGGCCGTACAGCTTGCGTCCCACCAGCAGGCCGAACAACAGCATCCACAGAAAGAACATCCACAAATGCACGAACAGCCTCAGCGCAAACCAGAACGCGATGGCGAGCAGACCGCCGAGCAGCGTCGAGCCGATCAGATCGCGTGCGGCGCCGCGGGCCGAGGTCGTGCAGGTTTGTCTGCCGAGGCTGACGGACTTCATGATGATCGGCATGTAGTTCGCCGGGTCGGTCATCGCGAGCAGATAGGCCGGCATGACGACGAGCGCGGCACGCAGCGCGATATAGGCCGCCTCGTCTTCCGCCATCGCTGCCGCGGCGGGCTGTTCTCGCGCGCCCATGCTTTCAGGAAACAATCTGTGCGCCAGCGTCGACGCCAGCACGGCAAGCAGAAGTCCCTTCGCCAGCGCGCCGACGACCGTCAGGGCCAGTTCGAAGTCGGCCGTGCCCGCGGCGGAAATCATCGTCAGTCCCGCGACCAGAAAAGTCGCGACGAGATTGTTGCCGCCACGCAGCCCGTAACGAAACGCGAAGAACAGCATGAGGCCGACGATCATGATGCCGGCCAACGCATAGTGACGAAGCAACGGAACGAGGAGCAGGCCGCTGCCGGTGGTCGACGCCACGACCAGCGAAAGAATCACGCCGGCCTTCAACGATAGCGGGCGATTCTGCGTGGCCAGCAGAAAAACCGTGAATACCGGCGCGACGACGGGTATCGGGAAATCGAGTCCAAAGCTGACGGCAAGCGCGATCGCCGTTCCGATGGCCACACGTATCGCGCGATAACCGAGGCGCTGGGTCGCGGGCTGCATGGGCTTCTCAATAGACGTAGGAGAGCCAGCTCATCAGCCGGATGAACGCGTGTCCCAGCGGATTGAGCGGATTGCCCTGGGTCGGAAAGGCCATCACTTCGGCCTGCCCGCCCACCCGCAGATCGCGCAGACGCGCGCGCTCGCTGTCGTCGAATTCGACGATTACCGGGAAACGCTGCGCGGGACGCAGCCAGTCGCGGCTATTCTGCACGGTGGGCAGGCTGCCCGCCGGCGTGCTCTGCCCCACGCTCACGCCATAGCCGACGCTGCGAACCCGCCCGCCGAACACTTCGCCGGGCAGCACGTCCAATGCGATCTCGACGCGCGTGCCGGGTTTGAGATGGCCCAGATTGTTCTCCGTCATGTCGGCGCTGACCCACACGTCGCGGATCGCGATCAGCGTCATGACCGGATTGCCCGCCGCGGCGAACTGACCGACTTCCGTGCGCAGATCCGTCACGACGCCGCTCGAGCGGGCTCTGATCCGCGTGTTGGCGAGATCGAGTTCGGCCTTCTCCAGCGCGCCAGCGGCGCTGCGCAACTGCGCATTCTCCGCCTCGCTTCCGCCCTGCTGCTCCCGCGCCCGCTCGACTTCGGCACGGGCCCCGTCGACCTGGCTTAGCGCCTGTTGATGCGTGGCCCGCGCGACCTCGAGGCGTCGCAGGGAGACGGTGCCCTCGTCTTCACGATAGAGCCGCTCGAGACGGTCGCTGTCCTGGCGCGCCTTGACCTCGTTCGCGATGGCGGCCCGCAACGCCGCGAGTGCCGACTCGATACCGGCCGTGCTGGCACCGACCTGCCGGCGCGTGGACTCCAGATCGGCGCGCGCGCGGTCAGCGGCAATGCGGTAGGGCTCGCTATCGACTTCGAACAGCACGTCCCCCGCATTGACATCCTGGTTGTTATGGACGAACACCCGCGTCACGCGTCCCGACACCTCGGCGGCGACGGGCACGACATAGGCCTGAATCCGCGCCTGCTGCGTATACGGCGTGAAACGGTCGGCGAGCAGATACCAGATCAGGCTCAGCACGATCAGACAGACGACCCATTTGACCGCCCTGCCCGAAGGGTCGGCGGCAGGCGTCGACGACTTCGGCGGGGCGGCGGTTCGAGGCTCGCGGGTATCCTGGGTATCGCTCATCGTGACGCCCCTTCGGCTTGCCCCGGCGTACCGGAAGACGGCGCCGTTTGGTCGAGCAGGTCGCCCCAATCGGTGCGTTGCCGCATCTGCGCGCGCGTCGCCGCGTCGACGAGCGGCTGTTCGGTTTCCCAGCCGCCTCCGAGCGCCTTGTAAAGCGCGATCACACTGCCGAGCGCATTGCTGCGATTGACCACGTACGCGTCCTGCTGCGCGAACAGCGCGCGCTGCGCATCGAGGACCCGCTGGAAGTCCGAATACCCTTCCCGATAGATCGTATTGGCGAGCGTCAGCGAGCGCCGCGCCGCGCCCTGCGCGTCATTCAGAATGGTGTCGCGCTGCAAGGCGGCGAGCAGCGCCGTCGCGGCATCGTCGGCCTCGCGCGCCGCCTCGCGCACCGTGTTCTGATAAGCGACCGTCAACTCTTGCAGCCGTGCGTCCTGGACGCGCACGTTGTTCGTGATCCTGCCGTAATCGAACACGTTCCACGTCACGCTCGGGCCCGCGGCAAAGAGCAGTGTGCTCGGTGCGCCCGCGAGCGAACTGGCGGTCCACGTCAGCGTGCCGAGCAACGATACCGACGGGTACAGATCCGCTTGTGCCACGCCGATGAGCGCCGACTGCGAAGCCATCTGATACTCGGCCGCGCGAACGTCAGGGCGGCGCAACAGCAGATCGGCCGGCACGTCCTGCAGCACCGCATGATCCACCAGCGGCACCACGCCTTCCTTGCCCGACTGCACGTCGAGTTCCGGCAGCGGACCCGGCGCTCGCCCGATCAGCACCGACAGCGCATGACGCGCAAGCACGATCTGGCTTTCGAGATCGGGGATGCTGCTCAGCGTCCCAAGGTACTGCGTCTTCGCCTGCTGGAAGTCGAGTTCGTCGGATTCGCCAGCCTTGAAGAGCTTTTGAGCGATGTCGTAGCTGCGTTTTTGCAACTGGGCGTTCTCGCGAGCGATACGTAGCCGCGCCTGCGCGACCCGCAGTGTGAAATACGTATCCGCGACCTGCGCGTGCAACAGAACCAGCGCATCGTCGCGGTTGGCTTGCGCGGCGAAGAACCCGGCGTCGGCCGATTCGATCGCGCGGCTGAAACGCCCCCAGAAATCGAGTTCCCAGCCGATGCTGAAGCCCGCGCCGTACTGCACGAAGGCGCCCGAGCGCGGATTGGAACCATCCGAGCGCTTGCGCGCCGAAGCCAGTACATCGGCACTCGCCTGCTGCACCTGCGGATAGCGTCCCGCGAGCGCGATGCCGAGTTGTGCGCGCGCCTCGAGCACGCGTAGTCCGGCGATCTTCAGGTCGCCGTTGTGCGCGTCGGCTTCGGCGATCAGACGTTCGAGATTCCTATCGTCGAAGATCAGCCACCACTGGCGCACATCGGGCTGTGCACCCTGTTGCGTGACCCGCGTGATCGATTCGCTACTCCAGTGCTCGCTCCACGCTTCATGCTGCGGCTTGAAGTCCGGGCCCACCCGCATGCATCCGCTCAGGCCAACCGCCGCCCCGAAAAGCACTGCGATCCCGTACGGACGCATCAACGGTGACACGGAGCCATCCTCGAGCTTCAGGTCTGCTTCTGTTCGTGGGTCTGCGTGGGTTGCGTGGGTTGCTTCGGTTGAGGCTGGTCTCGGACCCAGCGCCAGAACAGCTGATAACCGACGGCCAGCATCACGGGCCCAACGAATAGCCCGATGACGCCTCCCGTCACCATGCCGCCGAGCGCTCCGATCAGCACGACGGGCATCGGCACCGCGACGCCACGGCCCAGCATCAGTGGCTTGAGCACGTTGTCGGCGAGGCCCGCGACGAACACGTAAACCGAGAAGATGATGTTTGCGGTGTTCACGCCGTCCGTGACGATCACGAAGGCGATCACCGGAATGGTGATCAGCGTGGCCGGCAATTGCATGATGCCGAGCAGCAGCACGGCCAGCGCGAGCAACCCCGCGCCGGGTATCCCCTTCACGACGAAGCCGATGCCGATCAGCAGCATCTGGATAAACGCGATGCCCACTACCCCCTGGGCCACCGCACGAATCGTCGCCGTGCACAAGTCGGCGATCTGAGCGCCGTTCTCGGGGCCCGAGATGCGCGAGGCGATCTGCACCGCGCTGTGATAGCCCTTCTCACCGTGGGCCATCAGGATTCCTGCGACGATCAGCGCGACGAAAAATATCACCAGGCCGGCACCGAGACCCGTCACCGTTGCAAGCACAGCGAGCCCGGCCTCCTTCAGCTGCGGGGCGAATTTATGCGCAAGACCGGTCAGGTCCGTCGATGCCTGTTGCCAGAAGTCGTACACACGCTGGCCGACCAGCGGCCAACTCGCCACCGACTCCGCGGGAGGCGGAATCCGGAAGGTACCGCTCCTGGCAATGGCGATCGATTTCTCGACCGAATCGGCTACCGCGAGACCCAGCGCATACGTTGGCACCAGAATCACGACAAGCGCGACAAGGACGATCAGCGTGGCGATCAGGCCATCCTTGCCGCCGAGCATCGAGCGAAGCAGGACCTGCAGCGGATAGAGCGTGATCGCAAGAATCACCGACCAGGCCATCAGGTTAAGAAACGGCGCGAAGATCCGAAAACAGAATACGGCCAGGACCGCGACGAGTCCGGCGCGGATCAGGACGTCGAGCATCTCTCGGGACGGAGTCCGTTGGGGAATCGGTGTGAGCAGCATAAGTTGTTCTCCCGCCAGGTCGCGTCGCGGTTCGGCGGCGACACCGTGATAGGCCTGCAATCGCGAAAACTCAAACCCACTGGAACGTTCTTGACGCCAATACCAAGGCCTGCCTGCAATTCCGGCATTTTAAGAAGAGAATCGCGCCGGCTTTGTCGTCGACAGAACGCGGCGTTTCACTACTATTGAACCCGCGCCTGAAATATTCAATTGGACTTTGGTCTCATAGACCTCGAGCCGTCCGGAGCTCAGCCCGCCGCCGACGATCATGGAGAAAACCGTGAGATTGATGGCCATCGTCGCCCTTCTTCTGGCCATGACGCCTGGCGCGCCTGCCCTCGCCGCCGGGGTCGGCTTTCAGAAGGTCGACATACCGAATGGCGCCGAGCCGCCGCTCACTGCCGGAATCTGGTATCCCACCGATGCGCCGGCCACGCCGCACGCCCTGGGCGACGTCACCCAGACCGTCGCGGCCGACGCGCCGATCGCAGGCCATCACCTGCCGCTGATCGTGCTGTCGCACGGCGGCGGCGGATGGTACGGCGCCCATTACGACACGGCTCTCGCGCTGGCTCGCGCGGGCTTCGTCGCGGCGGCGGTCAGCCACGCCGGCGACACTTTCGATGACCAGAGCCGCGTGCTGCAACTCTGGCGCCGGCCCGCGCAGCTTCATCGGCTGGTGGACTACATGCTCGACGACTGGCGTGGGCGCGAGCGGCTCGACGCGAACCGCGTCGGCGCATTCGGCTTTTCCAACGGTGGCTTCACCGTGCTCGTGGCCGCGGGCGGCGTCCCGGATCTTTCGAAAATCGCCCCGTTTTGCGAAGTTCACCCGGATCATGACCTCTGCGAAGCGTTGCGGCATGCGGGCGTCGACGTTCGTTTCGGCGCGAATGTTCCCACCGGCGTATGGGTCCACGATGCGCGCATCAAGGCCGTCGTCATCGCGGCGCCTTCGTTCGGCTTCGCGTTCGGCCGCGCGGGCTTGAGCGGCGTGCGCGTCCCGCTCCAGCTGTGGAGCGCCGCCGACGATCGTCATCAGCCGCATCCCTGGTACGACGAGCCGGTGCGGGACGACCTGCCCCGCGCTCCCGACTATCGCGTGGTGGCCAACGCCGGCCATTACGACTTTCTGCCACCTTGCGATGCGCGTCTTGCGCGGCTGCGCCCGGAGATCTGCGACAGCGGGCCGGGCTTCGATCGGGCGGCGCTCCATCAGCGATTCAACGCCGCTGTGGTGCGATCTTTCGAGTCGATGTTGCGATAGGAAAAAGACTCACCCGAATTCGTCGTGTTGCGGCAATTGGTCAGTGATCGAATACCACGGTGCCTTTGAACCCACGAAAATGTGGGCAGTGGGAGACATGGCGGGCGAGTCCGTGAGTGTTCCCAACGTGACGTGAACGTATTGCCCCTGACGAACCACTGAGAACATCAGGCTTCCGCATATTTTGCAGCGCACATCATGCGACGCTCGTTGATCGCCGAAAATCAACAGGCTGTCTTCGCCCCGAGTGATGCGCAGCTTGTCGCGCTCGATTCCCGCGAAGGGTTTGAACGCCGAGCCGGTCGCGCGCCGGCAGCTTGAACAGTGGCAGTTCAACGCATAGGCGAATTCGTCCTTCACCGAGTAATGGACGGCACCGCAAAGGCATCGGCCGGCAAGCAATGGTTTCATGGCTGCTTTTAAACAGAAGGTAGGTCGCAAATTGGAAAGTCACGCAGCCGTGATTATTCGCGAGTCGACGCGCGATGTCGAACCGCCAGACCGCTAGCGCCTGAAAATTACCTGCGCCGTGCCGACCTCGATCGGAGAGGAGGTGTGCTGGTGGACAATTTTCCATCCGTCGGCCTGCTGCCTCAGCGTCATGGTCAGGCGATTGTCCATCGAGCGCAGTTCCGATCCGTCGGCGTCGACGGCTTTATATGTCGCGAAGGCGTGAACGACGGCGAGGTCCGCGGCGACGATCGTTTGCGCCGCGCTGAAATCGACTATCACACGTTCCGTACCCAGCGAACCGAACCAGCCCTCCACCATGGCGCGCCACGCTGCGATGCCGTTGTACGACCATGTCCCCCACATGTCGAAGACCAGCGCATCGCGGTCGTATAGCGCAACGAACGCGTCCACGTCTTTTGCCAATACCGCGGCTTTGTAGCCTTCCAGGACTTGCAGGATCGGATTGTCGAGTCGGTTCACAGTGTGCTCCCAGGTCGGATGACGATGGCGGCCAGACTTGGCGCAAAACGGCAGATCCAAGGTTCCTGACCAATTGTCTTACCAGGTAACGACGATCGACGCACCATCGGATCGACATCCCCCCGAAAAAACCTTCAACACGATATTGCGTTGCATTGATCAGATCCCCGCCCGCTGCGCGGATCACTGGGCGATCTGCTGACGTTGATACTCGTCGTGCTTCATTTGCATATAGTCGGCGCGGCTGACCTCGTGCAATTGCCGCGGATACTGCTCGGTCGCATCGAACCAGTCAGCGAGGCGTTTGTCGAGGCGGGCGTTGGGCGGGCTGGAAAGCGCGCCAAGATAGGCATCGATGGCGAGGTAGTAGCGCATCGTATTGCGTTCGACCAGGCCGCGCACGCCGCCGATGTATTGCGGCTCGCTCGTCGACGAATCGGGCGTAGCGGAAAAGCCGACCTTGTCGCTGCCGATCGTCGCCAGGTAGGTTTTCATGGCAATCCGTCCCGCCGTGCCATATCCGTACGCGTAGGTCAGGTGAATAAAGGTGCGGTTATCGCCCACCGGTATCGCTTCCAGCACGATACGGTAATCTTTCGTGCTCAGCGGACCCCTGGCGGCAGTGAGCTCGACGCGAAAATAATCAGGGGTGCTCGCTGCCGCACGAAAGTCGAATTGCACGCGGTACGACGACGAAAGCGATTCCCTGGTTTTCTTGCCGATGTTCACGGTGAGGATCGTACCGCTGTCGCTGGTCGACGCGTGGCAGTATTTGGTGTTCAGATGCAGGATCAGCACGTCGCACCAGTTGGCCGGGCCCTGAGTCGGGTCGTTGAGCGCGCCGCTGACCACCGCGAAAGGATAGTTGAGCAGCCCGTAAATATCGCCCTTGAGCGCCGACGGCAACTCCTGCGATTCGAGGTACAGCGGTCGCTGAAACTGGTTGTGCGCGAGTTGCTGCGTCAGACTTTGATATTTCGCGTGCAGGCGAGCCGCGCCGTCGTCCGCTTGCGCGACGACGCTCTGGCATAAGAAACAGAACACCGTCGTGATCAGGACAATCCACCACGGTCGCGTCCGCCGATTACCCGCCAGGTATGTGGCAAGCCCGCTCATGGCCCTCCTCCTACTTTGGCTCAGGTCGTGGCGCAACGCAGGCGGATCCGATCCTGGCGCCCTCGTGGTTCCCGCATATCGGCGACGTCACACGGCCATGCGCAAATACAGGCCGCGGAAGCCGGACCCTCATCGCTCGCCCGGCTCCCATTCCGGGCTGTAACCTCCAAGCGCCGGGTGATACATCTCATCGCCGGAGTGCTGAGTGAACTCAACGTTGAGTCGGTCCTCGCGCAAGCCAAGAATTTCGATGCACAGCGCGCAAAGCGCTTTGGCCACCTCCATGCGCGACTCGGGCGGCCGCCCCCTTCTGATATCGAGCATCATCAACGCGACGGGCACCGGTTCTCCGCTCTCCTGCGCAATGCGCCAGACGCTACCGGGACCGAGTTCGCGTATGGCTACGCTGATTCGCCTGACGTCCACCGACATCATCCGGGCATAGGTCTCACTCATTTTCGCCGCGAGCAGTCTTTTACTCTCGACAGAGTAGTGATCGTTTACATCAAGCTGTAGATAAGGCATTGCGTCGATCTCCGGGGAAAGCGTTTCGCACGCGCCAACTATATGCCGAAAAGCAGTTGCGTACGGTCGTGAACCCGCCCAATGCCAACGGCGGGATCTTCAAGCCGAACCGGATGTGGGCGATTGCTTCCCGAGCGACCTGAGCGCCGAAAGGATCGAGCAGATACCTTCGCACCGACCGGCTTCGAACGCCTGGCCGGGCGACAGCCACTGACGACGGCAATCATCGACCCGTGGCATCGGGCTTCCGGACAATGCATCGGAAGCCCGCGTCAAGTCTCAGACAGTCGGAGTGGGATTGCCTGCGCATACCGCGCAGACCGATGCGGTGAAAATCGTCAACGCATCTGCCCGTCAATTTGCTTGCGCAGACGATTTTCCTCGTCTTGAAGCTCGGGCGTAAAAGCTTCGCCAAAGTCCGCAGGCTCAAAGAACGGGCGAATCTCGATCTCTGAATCACTGACCATCGGATTCGGGCAGCGCTTTACCCATTCGATCGCTTCGTCCATCGATTGAACCTGCCAGAGCCAGTACCCGGCGATCAGTTCCTTGGTTTCCGCAAACGGGCCGTCAATGACGGTGCGGTCCTTCCCTGAGAACCTCACGCGAGCGCCGGCCGAACTCGGCTTCAACCCGTCGCCGCCCTGCATGATGCCGGCCTTGACCAGTTGCTCGTTGTACTGCCCCATCGCCGTGAGGAGTTCCGTACTCGGCATTTGCCCGGCTTCCGATTCGGGGGTTGCCTTGATCATGACCATAACGCGCATTTGGGTTTTCCCTTTGAAGACGAAAGTGTCTGGAGGCAACGGCGCCTCCAGTGACTACGACGAATGATCATAGGAGAAATCGACACGCGCAAGACACGATTGCGCGATTTTTCAGAACGTTTCTCGATGAGCGTAACGGCGTCTGGCTGCCGTGAGCATTGACAGAACTCCCCGATCCGCCACGAGGTGGTCACGGCACTGCGACCGCTTTGTGCACCGACTTTTCGCCTGTATCGGCGGGCCATTGTGCGCGGATCTTCGTCACGACCAGGTCCGGAAGCGGTATGTAATCCAGCGCGTTGACCGTCGGCCCACCATGACTCAACGCCCATTCGAAAAACTTCAAGGTGGCTTCGTCGTGGCCCGGCTTGATCGGCGTCGCGGGAAGCAACACATAAGTCGCGCCCATGATCGGCCAGGCATCCTTGCCCGGCTGGTTGGTCAGCGCTTGCGAGAGAGAACCCGACCAGTCGGCACTCGCCGCGGCTGCCCTGAAGGTCGCGGCGCTGGGCTGAACGACATTACCCGCCGCATTGGTCATGGCAACGTACTTCAAGCGGTTCTGTTTCGTGAAATCCCATGCGACATAGCCGATTGCGCCGGGCAGATAACCGACGTACGTGGCAATTCCCTCGTTGCCTTTACCGCCGATGCCGAGCGGCCATCGCACGCTAGTGCCTTCGCCTACCCTGCGCTTCCATTCGGGACTGACCTGCGCGAGGTAGTGAGTCCAGATCAGCGTCGTGCCCGAGCCATCCTGGCGACGCACCACGGCAATCGGGTAGTTAGGCATCTTGATCTTTGGGTTCAACCGCACGATTGCCGGGTCGTCCCAGAACTGAATCTTGCCGAGAAAGATGTCGGCGACGACCGGCCCCGTCAACATCACCTCGCCGGCTTTGAGCCCCGGAAGGTTCACGACGGGTACCACGCCGCCGATTACGATTGGAAATTGCCGCAAGCCGTTGCGGGTCAGTTGATCGTCGGTCAGTGGCGCGTCCGAGCCCGCAAAGTCGACTTCCCGGGCGATGACCTGCTTGAGCCCATCGGACGAACCCGTCCCCTGATAGATCACCCTGCTGCCACCCGACTTCTGGTAGTCGGCGGCCCATCGGGTGTAGAGGGGAGCGGCGAACGTGCTGCCGGCTCCCTTGATGTCGGCGGCGTAGGCCGCGGCTGCGCATGAACAGCAGATCAGACCAGCCATGATGGCGTCGAATGTTCTCACGAATGTCTCCCGTCGGTTCTTGTTCCGGGACATCGCTGATCCAGACCTGCCACTGCGTGAACTCGTTGGAGGGCGACCGTGCCGGTGATTCAATGTGCAGTTTTCATCGGGTGTGTCAGGTCTCCTGCATGACGCGCCATACGACACATTAAAGAACGGTGACAGACCGAATTCCAGTTGAATCGTGCTATCGAACGCGCCGCGCCCGGCGGCCTCTTCCCCAATTGCAGGCATCCGGTTTCCGGATAGCCGACGCACATCAGACATCCCCTTCACGTCTCGTCCCACGGTGGCACGCCCGAGAACGCGTTGACGAGGAAATCGATTGCCGCACGAACTTTTGCGCTCACGTGGCGACGGCTCGGATACAGCGCGAGCACATCGATATCCGGCAAACGGTATTCAGGCAATACCTGGACGAGCCGGCCTGCGCGTAGGTCCTCGCCGATCAGAAACGTCGGCTGCCAGATCACGCCGTGCCCCGCGAGCGCCGCCGCGCGCGCGGTGTCGCCGTTATTGGTGTGCATGTGGCAGTCGACCTCGACAGCATGCGTTTTGCCGTCTTTGTCCATCAGTTGCCACTCGTCCGCCGTGGCGGCATACGTGTAGCCGATACATCGATGTCCGAGCAGGTCCGTCGGCGTTTCAGGATGTCCCCAACGCTTCAGATAGTCGGGAGATGCACACAGGATGTTTGTCGACGTCGCCAGTTTGCGCGCCGCGTGATCGACCGTGCCGGCGCGCGAGATGCGGATGGCGAGATCGAAGCCCTCCTCGACGATATCGACGACGCGATCTATCAGCGTGATGTCGAGTTCGACGTCGGGATATTGCTGCATGAACCGTGGCCACAGCGGTGCGAGATGCAGGATGCCGAAGCTGACCGGTGCATTGATACGCAGCCGTCCACGCGGTTCGATCGACGTTGTCGACACGAGCCCTTCCGTTTCCGCAACGTCTTCGAGGATTGCCTTGCATCGCGAATAAAGCGTTTCACCGGCCTCGGTAAGAGACAATCTGCGTGAGGTGCGATTCAGAAGCCGCGCACCGAGATGCGCCTCCAGTTCATTCACGTAGCGGGTCACGTTCGCGGGCGAGGTTTCGAGCGCGTCGGCCGCGCGCGCAAAGCTGCCCCGGTCGACTACGGTGACGAAGATCTCAAACGCGCGCAGCCGGTCCATATGGCACTCCTGTCATTCATAAAAGCTGAATGATATCGCCATATTTTTGGTCTTTTTGTCTCAAGAACGGAATCTTATAGTACGTCTCAACGAGCCGACGCATTGGGCATCGGCCGATGATCAAACCGGAGATTCAACATGCAACGCTTGACAGGAAAAGTCGCTATCGTCACTGGCGCCAGCGCGGGCATTGGTCGCGCCGCCGCCAGGCTGTTCGCCGCCGAAGGCGCGAAAGTTGTCGTGGCCGCACGCCGCGAAGCTGAACTCGAGGCGCTGGTGAGCGAGATCGCTCGCGACGGCGGCACGGCTGTCTCGCTGGCAGGGGACGTGCAATCCGAAGAATTCGCGAAAGCGCTGGTCGAACTCGCCGTCAGCCGCTTCGGCCGCCTCGACATCGCCTACAACAACGCGGGGACGCTCGGTGAAATGGGACCGTCCACAGGCGTATCGGAAGCGGGCTGGTCAGCGACGCTGGCCACCAACCTGACGAGCGCGTTTGTCGGCGCCAAGCATCAGATTCCTGAAATGATCAAGCAAGGCGGTGGGTCGATCATCTTCACGTCGACGTTCGTCGGCTACTCGTTCGCCTTCCCGGGGACCGCCGCCTATGCCGCGAGCAAAGCCGGGCTGATCGGACTGACGCAAGCGCTCGCGGCTGAATACGGCCCCCAAGGCGTGCGCGTCAACGCGATCCTCCCGGGCGCGGTGGACACGCAGATGTATCGCGGTATGAACGATACGGCCGAATCGCAGACGTTCGTGACCGGGCTGCACGCGCTCAAGCGGGTCGCAAAGCCGGAAGAGATTGCCCGCTCGGCGCTCTACCTTGCTTCCGACGATTCGTCCTTCGTGACGGGTACCGCTTCGTTGGTGGACGGTGGGGCTTCGATTACGCGCACCTGAGCTTTCTTGACGACGGCGCCCGCGGGAATGCGGATGTTCGACGACGACCCGCGAACGGCTGCTTGACCCACGCTTCGATGATGTCGGCTCGTGTCCGGAGGTACGCATCTCGGATGCGCGGCCGACATCGGAGCGTTCGGGCGCGAGCGTCGACCGGCGTCGGCTGATGGACGAACCCCCTACCATAAAAAATAAACGACCACTGTACGGTTCCTCACCTAACCTTTGATCAGCTGAACCGCGAAAAGCGAAACGCGAGTCAGTTGGAGTAATCAACAAGGAGGTGGGCCATCATGAAGACGTTAGTCCACACAGCTTGCGCGGTCGCGGTCATGGCTGTGTCAGTTGCATCGCTGGCGCAGTCGGACGGGGCGCTGACGCACGCGCAAGTGCAGGCAGAAATCGCTCAGCTCGAGCAAGCCGGCTTCAATCCGGCCAATGCGAATACCGTCGACTTTCCTACCAACATGCCGACGACCAACGCCACTGCCGCAGGCCAGAGCAGCGGCTACGGCCCCGCGACCAGCGGTACGCAGCAGATGGGTCATCCGGCCAGCACGAGTGGGATGAAGCCGGTGTTCTTTGGCGGATCGTAAGCCTGCCCGTCTGACCAGTTCGCCGCTGCAGAGCATGCCCTCCCCGCCGGGGACGGCGTGGAGTGTCGTGCTATGCGCGCTTGCAGAGTGATTTCGGCCGCCGCCTGAATGCCCGAAGCCGTCATGACGACGATTTCGGACGCACCCGATCGAGCGCCATATTGCATGGCGCGTGTTGAATTGCCAGCGTTCATTCGCTGAGCGCCTGGGCGCGAACAGCTAACACCTCGTCAGCGTTTCTTAACGTCGATGGTCAGGATTTCGTATCCGGGGTCGGCGTGCTCGTTCGCGACTTTATTCGCTTCCTCATACGAGCGAAAGGACGTGGCTTCCTTGATCTCCGGTGCCATGCCGATATCGCCGTCCTCTGCGGTGCAGAGGAACTTTTCGCCGGTCTTTACGACGTAGACGGTCGTCATATCTCCCTCCATGGCTTGCAGGGGAACTTCCAGTCTAGCAGGCTGGTAGGGTTGCACACGGTTCGCTGAGGCGATGGGCTGGAAAAGGAAGCGAGGAAAAGTCCCGTTGCCGCGCACCGCGGCAACACGTGACGATAGCGACCGTCGTGCGTTCAAGAACCAGGCGATTCTGCTTTGCCTGGTCCGATCGCTGCTTTCGCTCAGGGCGTCACTGCGCGATCGACCGCCGCACATTGCGGGCGATCCACGCCGCAAGACCGGAACGGCCCGCGATCGACAGCGTGCGGCGCGGCCCCAGCACGATGCCGCCGATCACCAGCGCGAGAAGCAGCGCAACATGCGGCGCCTCGGCGAGCGACGCGAGCACATTGCCGGCGGAGGAGCGCGAGGCTGCCCGCCCCGCCGGCAACGCGGCAGTCTGGTTCGCCGCGACCAATGCGGCTCGCGATGCCTCCATGCGTTCCAGAATGGTGACCCGGGCAAGCTCATTTGCGTGATGTGGCTGACTCATTTGAGCGACTCCCTGAGAGCGTCGAGATCGGAATGAATCTCGGCCTTGAGCACGTGAAGCGATTGCGCCGGTTTCTGCGCCCGCAGGAAGAGCAAGGACACGATGCACACGAGCAGCCACGCGCCGGCCACGCCCCAGACCACCGCAAGGAAGTAAGGCGTCTGCCACGCGGTGGCGATGATCGCGATACAAATGAAGGACAGCGTGAACAGGCCCGCGACTGCCAACGCCATGAGTGCGCTCAACTCGCGCACCAGACGCTTTCGCGTCTCCTCGACTTCAAGCGCGAACAGTTCGCTATAGTCGGTTACACGTTCGACGCAGAATCGCCCGACGTTGCGCCACCTCGTGACCTTCGCATGGATCGACATTCCGTCCTCCTTACGATTCATTTGCGGCGGCCGCAATCAGCAAAGACTTCGCCTCTCGGCCGACAGAGCGAAGCGACGCCAGCGCTGAACGCAGCGCAAGAGCCGGGCCCGCGCTGAGCGATCGCACGCCGCGTGCCCGTTCCTGGCCGGATGCCTGCACGCGTTCGCCGTGTCGGCACAGCGCTTGCTCGAATCAGGCAGATCATTCGCTCGCCGAGGACAGCATGACCCCGCTCCCCCCAACCGATCACACTGACCGCAGCGCCGGCGCAAGCATCGGCGAGACCGGCTCCGATATGGCTAGCGCGGACGGACGCGCGATGCCGGCCGCGCGCGCCGAGCCCGGCTCCCACCACGCGATGTATGACGCGCACCGCGGCGCGCTGATCACGGTGACCGCGCATCGGAACTCGCGAGGCGCCTGGATCGCCGACGTGTCGATTTCCCGCGAGGGCCGGCCGCTGGAGATACCCGCCAATCTGGCCAACGTGGAGCCCGTGACGCCGGAATGGCTCACCGAGGCGGAAGCGTTGCGCGCCGGCGTCGAACAGGGCCGCTATCTGATCGACCGGACGCTGGGCGGCGGCTCCGCACCTCTGTCGGCGTCGCTGGGGCCGGTGCGCTGACGCGGGCGTCGCAACACGCGCATGTCGCAATACGCGCATGTCGCAATACGCGCATGTCGCAATACGCGCATGTCGCAATACGCGCATGTCGCAATACGCGCATGTCGCAAATGTCGTGATTGCAGGTTCGACGGATTGCCCGGGTCGAGATTGTCTTTCTGATCGCCGAGGCGTCAGAACCGTGCCCGCCCCGGCGACCCGGCGCAAACGCGTTACTCGTCGCTATCGAGCCCGCCCGGCAGCGGCCCGATCGTCATGCCCGCGCCCGACCCTGTGCGGGTTCCGGGGGGATAGGCATCGGTTGCTGTCTCGGGCGGAACGTCCGCAACGCAGCGGCTCGCGTCGCCGTCGCGCAGACATTGCACGAAACGGTCCGCCTCCTGTGGCGAACGAAATCCGTAGATCTTGCTGGCAACCTGCACCTGTGTGTCCGACAGTCGCTTCGACGGCGTTTCCATCACCACTCCTTTTTGCTGGACGATCTATCGCTACGAGCAACGCGCGCGCCACCTCCAATGCAATCGCGCCGCGACTGCGGCACAGCGCTTGCGTTGGCCATAGGCAGACCTGGCAGACCTGGCAGGCCTAGCGCGCCGCGCTCAACCGTCTTGCGTCGGCGATGCCGACGGCGGCCCGCAAGTCGTCCGGATGAACCATCAATTCGCGGACCTCGCGCAGCGTCGCGTACTGGTCGAGCGCCGTCCGCCATCTCGGCGATTCGAGCAACTGATGCCACACCGGTTCCAGCACCGCGCAATCGGCATCGCGGCCATCCGCCAGTGCGGCCGCGAAATCGAGGCTGGTGTGCGCCGACAGCAGCTGCATCCGGCTCGCAGGGCCCAGCACGCGCGGCGCCGCTTCGACGGGGGCGTCGCAGCAATAGAGCACGGTCCTGCGAAGAGCGGCCCCGTCGCTCGTCAGCGCGGCGAGCGACGCGCCGCTCAAACCCACCGTCCCCTGCTGCGTCCGAAACGGGTAGACGGTGTGCGGGTCCGCATGCGCAAGCAGCGTCAGTCCACGCACGAGCCGCGGCAGATCGGAGGTGGCCGCATCGACCGATGCCTTCGCTTCGACGAGCAGGCATACGTCCCACGCCGCCGCGTCGGCCGGGGGCTGTGCCTGGCGCAGCAGCACCACGTCCCATTCGGTTTTCGCGCGCTCGTGGCTCGCGGGTATCGCGGCCGGCACGCGCATCGAGTTCACGACACGGTACGAGGCGAGCGCACCCTGCGCATCATTGAGGCGCCGCGCGAGCGCCTCTAGCGCATCGGCGGCCGATGCCTCGACCGCGGCGCCGCGCTGCTTCGAACTCAAGCCTCGTGCCACGGCAGTCGAGCTTCCCGGGCGCGGCCCCTGGCGATCCCACAGCGTCTGGTACTGACGCACGCGCTCGTCGGACGCGAGCGCGTAAAGACGGCGCAAGCGCTGCAAAGCGGCACTCTCCAGCAATTGCGCGAGGCCGCGTTGCAGCGCCGCGTCGTGCGCGATTTGCGGCGTATCGATGCAAGCTTGCACGGCTTCGGCCAGCTCGGGCCACGCTTCGGCGAACGCCAGCGCGTGCAGACGCGCCAGCGCGTCGCGTTGCAGGCCGGGTAGCAGCCGCTGCTGTTTGGCCGGATGTGCGATCGCATTGACGGCCGCGTAGATCAGCCGGCGATCGACGCTCGCGTGCGCGGCCAGCGACGCGTACTCGCGCACCACCGTGCTGCGATGCCGTAGCAGCATCGCCTGAAACACCGGGTCGCCGGCTTCCTCGCGCATCGCCTCCCGAATCATGCGCGCGAGCGCCTCGACGAAGAAGCGCTGGTTCGCCGCATCCGGCGCTTCGCCACGCGCGCTCGCCTCACGAGCCTGCTCGATCGCGAGCGCGAGCACGGTGGCGGGTCTCGCTTGCTGCGTCGGCGCGCAGACGGCCGCAAGCGCCGGCAGGCGATAGCGACGCGCGACAGCGTCGAGCATCTCGTCGAGCAACGAAGGCGATGGCGTCAAGGACATAGCGATATGTCGATCAGTTGGCGAAATAACTGTACATGAAGGTTCGATGCGGCGCGCGGACCGGCACGGGCCGCCCCGTCAAAACGCCATTGCCATAAACTTCATAAAAAATGGGCGCTGGGAAATCCCGATAAACATTACAAAATACAAACATGAATCGAACCGGCAATTACATTTTTCCGACATTAAACATGCATGACGAATTCAGCACGAAAATTGCTCTCCGGATTAACACGGAGAAAACCGGCTTCAACCAGGCAGACGCTTAATGCTCGGCGTACACTCGCCGTGAAGCGCTTGCCATAAGGCGCAAGGGCTACGGTGCCGTCCGCGATCAAACGCGGTTTTGTGGAGACTCAGGAGAACAATCGATGAGCTGGACTCGGGAACAGAGAAACGTCACGATCGCCGCCTATCTAGGCTGGACGCTCGACGCATTCGATTTCTTTCTGATGGTGTTCGTATTGAAAGATATCGCGCAGGAATTCAATACGGACATTCCGTCGGTCGCGGTCGCGATCATGCTGACCTTGATGATGCGCCCGCTCGGCGCATTGATTTTCGGCTGGCTCGCCGACAAATACGGCCGCCGTCCGACGCTGATGCTCAACATCGCGTGCTTCTCGTTGCTCGAACTGCTGTCCGGTCTGTCGCCCAACCTGATGACGCTGCTCGTGTTGCGCGCGCTGTTCGGTATCGCGATGGGCGGCGAATGGGGGGTCGGCGGCGCGCTGACCATGGAAACCGTGCCGCCGAAGTCGCGCGGTATCGTCTCGGGTCTTCTGCAAGCCGGTTATCCGAGCGGCTACCTGCTCGCCTCGATCGTGTTCGGCCTGTTCTATCAACACATCGGCTGGCGCGGCATGTTCTTCGTCGGCGTGCTGCCCGCGCTGCTCGTGCTGTACATTCGCGCGCACGTGCCGGAGTCGCCCGCGTTCAAGACGCTCGAGAAGAAGGTCCGTCCTGGCCTCGTCGCGACGCTCAAGCAGAACGTCGGTCTGTCGATCTACGCGATCATCCTGATGACCGCCTTCAACTTCTTCTCGCACGGCTCGCAGGATCTGTATCCGACCTTCCTGCGCGTACAGCACCAGTTCGATGCGCACACGGTGTCGTGGATCACGATCACGCTGAACATCGGCGCGATCTGCGGGGGTCTGTTCTTCGGCTGGGCGTCGGAGAAGATCGGCCGCAAGCGCGCGATTTTCATCGCCGCGCTGATCGCGCTGCCGGTGCTGCCGCTGTGGGTCTTCTCGACCACGCCGATGCTGCTCGCGCTCGGCGCGTTCCTGATGCAGATCTCGGTGCAAGGCGCCTGGGGCGTGATTCCGGTGCACCTGAACGAAATCTCGCCCGATGAAATCCGCGCGACCTTCCCCGGTCTCGTGTATCAGTTGGGCAATCTGATCGCGTCGGTCAACGGGCCGCTGCAAGCGAAAATCGCCGAACTGCACGGCAACAACTACGCGCTCGTGATGGCGGTCGTGATCGGCATCGTCGCGATCCTGATCTGCGCGCTGATTCCGTTCAGCCGCGAGCGCCGCGGCATCGACATGACGCAGTCCGCGCGTGAAGTCGTCGGCGCGGAATCGACGGGCGGCGCGGTCGGAGGACAAGTTTAAGAGCTCGAGGCTTTCGAACCAGACGGCTAGCCAATACGCGTCAACGCGTGGGAGCCGGATCAACCCGATCGTCGAGCGCAAGGCCAGATTACATCGCAACACGACACGAGGCCGTTCCGATTCGTTCGGAACGGCCTTTTTATTTTCCGCGCGGCATGACGCGCCGCGCTTCGCCAGCATGGCTCCCCGACAGGTCTTCTAGAGGAGTTCGTCGAGCCCGTCCCTTGATCGCACCGACCATCCTTTCTTATCCTAAAAAACGGTCGTTTCAAATATCGATTTGAATCGCGTGTTTGCGAGCCGGCAGCCCCGGCAACTCGGAGACGGCAACATGGCAGTTCGCACACCCGGCCGGCCTGCCGGCGATACGAAGTCACGCATTCTCGACGCCGCGGAGACGCTGTTCATCGAATGCGGCTATGAGGCGATGTCGCTGCGCCAGATCACTTCGCGCGCCGAAGTCAATCTCGCGGCGGTCAACTATCACTTCGGCAGCAAGGAATCGCTGATTCACTCGATGCTGTCACGCCGGCTCGATCAGCTGAACCGGGAGCGCCTGAAGCTGCTCGACCGTTTCGACGTCATGCTCGGCGCGCGCCTGACCTGCGAGCACGTGCTCGGCGCGATGTTCATTCCGGCGCTGCGTCTGTCGCGCGATCCGCGTGTCGGCGGCAAAGCGTTTCTGCGCCTGCTCGGGCGCGCCTACACCGATCCCTCGTCGTTCATCCGCGACTTTCTGAACGCGCATTACGAAGCGGTGGCGATGCGCTTCTTCGACGCGTTCCAGCGCGCGCTGCCGCATCTGCCGCGCGAGGAGCTCGGCTGGCGGTTGCATTTCGCGATCGGCGCGCTGTCGGGGGTGCTCGCCGGCACCGATACCGACAGCCTGATTGCCGAGTTCTCGCAAGGCAAGTCGATGAACGATCTGCAACTCATCGCGCGCCTGGCGTCGCTGATGGTCTCCGCGCTGAAGGCGCCGCTGCCGGACGGCACGCAACTGGCCGCGTTCGGCGCCGTGCTCGGCGATGCGACCGACGGCGGCGTGGACGGCACGTTCGCCAGTGCGCAAGAACATACCAGCGGCGAGGCGGCCGGGTGCGCAGTGGCACGCGACACGTTCGACAGCAACAGCCGCGGCGGCACTATGGAAGCGGCGCCGGCAAGCTATCAGCATAGGTTGCACGGCACCGCCTGACGACGTCATCGCGTCATCACTCGACGTAACCACCACACGTCGTACATGGAACCCGATCGAGCTCGCTTACCCGGGCAGTACCTCTACGTTGCGCAGCTGCGCCGTGCCCGTCAGTCGAGTCGGTAAGACGCGGTAACGCCCGACGCAAGAGCGCGACTCGCAGCTGGCCCGGCGATTGCGTCACCACAGAGGAGGAAACGTCATGCCGTGGTTCATCCTGGCGCTCGTCATCGCCGCATTCGCTCTCGTCTACGTTCAGGCCCGCGCCTCATGGTGGCTCGCGGCGCTGATCGTCTGGGTCGCGGCCGCGCTCGCGAGCGGCGCGGCCGGCCCGCTGCTGACGACACTGCTCGCGATCGTGTTCGTACTCCCCGCCCTCGTGCTGACGATCAAACCGCTGCGCCGCGCATGGCTCGCGAAACCGGTGCTCGACACGTTCCGCAAGATCCTGCCGCAGATGTCGCCGACCGAGCGCGACGCGATCGAGGCGGGCACGGTCTGGTGGGACGCCGAGCTGTTCTCGGGCCGCCCGCACTGGGACACGCTGCTCGGCTATGGCCCGGCCATGCTCAGCGCCGAAGAGCAGACGTTCCTCGACGTCGAATGCGAGCAGCTGTGCGACCTCGCGAACGACTGGGAAACCACGATGGTCTGGCAGGACCTGTCGCCGCCAACATGGCAGTTCATCAAGCAGCACGGCTTTCTCGGCATGATCATTCCGAAGTCGGCAAGTTCGAGGGCGTGCAGGAAGCGCTCGGCCGCATGGGCGGCAACCTGTACGTGATGGACGCCGCGCGCCGCCTGTGCGCGCAGGCGGTCGACCTCGGCGAAAAGCCGTCCGTCATGTCGGCGATCGCCAAATATCACATCACCGAGCGCGCGCGCATGGTCATCAACGACGGCATGGACGTCGTCGCCGGCAAGGGTATTTGCATGGGGCCGTCGAACTTTCTGGCGCGCGCGTATCAGCAAATGCCGATCTCGATCACCGTCGAAGGCGCGAACATTCTGACGCGCTGTCTGATCATCTTCGGCCAGGGCGCGATTCGCTGCCATCCGTACGTGTTGAAGGAAATGACGGCGACGCGCGAGCCCGATCGCGCGAAAGCCTTGCGCGAGTTCGACGCGGCGTTCTTCGGTCACGTGAATTTCACGGTGTCGAACGTGGTGCGCAGCGCCGTGTATGGGCTGAGCGGCGGCGCGCTGATCGCGAAGCCGCGCCGCGCGTATGCGCCGCTCCATGCGTACTATCGCGCGGCGACACGTCTGTCGGCCGTGTTTGCGTTGCTCGCCGACGTGTCGATGTTCGTGCTCGGCGGCGATCTGAAGCGTCGCGAACGCATCTCGGGACGCCTCGGGGACGTGCTGTCGCAGCTGTTCCTGATCTCGGCGACGCTAAAGCGCTTCGAGGACGAAGGCCGACAGCACGACGACCTGCCGCTCGTGCGGTGGGGCGTCGAGGATGCGCTGTACAAGGCGCAGCACGCGCTCGACGGCGTGCTCGCGAACTACCCGAACCGGGTCGCCGCGACGCTCGTGCGTGTGCTCGCATTCCCCTTCGGCCTGCCGCATCGCGAGCCGTCGGACCGGCTCGGCAGCGAGATCGCCGAACTGATGCAAACGCCCGGCGCCGCGCGCGAGCGGCTCGTCGCCGACTCGTACGTGCCGCACCCCGACGTCGATGCGCTCGGCTATGGCGAGCTCGCGTTCGCGCTCAATCCGCAGTTCGCGCAAATCGAGCAGAAGCTGCGCGAGGCGGTGAAGCAGGGTCTGCTCGAACCGCTGCCGCAAAGCCTGCCGCAGTTCGCCGCATGGACCGATGCGGCGCAACGCCAGGGCCTCGTCGACGCGGACGAGCGGCGCGTGCTCGACGACTACGCGCGCTACGGCGCGCAGGTCGTCAAGGTCGACGATTTCCCGGCCGACTTCGACCTGCTCGCGAGCTTGCAACAGCGCAAGCAGGCGCTCGAAAAGGCGCTGGAACTGGTGGCCTGATGCGCGCGCTCACGCAGAAAAAACTACCGACCCGGCGCGGCAAACCGTACCCGAGTCACGCAACTCAAGGCACACTGACACACGTCCGGCGCCCCTGAAAATCACGGGGCTGCCCGCGGCGCGTCCAGCAGAGCAACCGATAACATGACCGACTCCTACCTGAAGTTCGTCAACTCGCCGTTCGGCGGCCGTCTCGCGCGCGCGCTCGGGCTGCCGAAGCCCGAGGTGCTGCGGCGCTATCGCGCGGACCGGCCCGAGTTCGACGGACTGATCGCGATCGGCGCGGGCCGCGAGCCGCGCCTGTTCGACGCGCTCGCGAGTCTGATCGCCACCATCGGCATGACGAGCGTCGCGCACGAAAGCGCCGGGCTGTGGGTGCCGCTCGCCCATCGCCACGGCCTGATGACCGGCCGCTTCGAGCCGGCCGAAGCCGGTGCGCCGGGCAAGCTTGCCGCGTTGATGTTCGACGCGAGCGGTATCGACGACAGCAGCCTGCTCGAACCGCTGCACGGCTTTTTCCACGACACGCTGCGCTCGCTCGGCAAGTGTGGGCGCATCGTCGTGCTGGGCCGGCCGCCCGAGGCCTGCGCGAGCCCGCGTCAGTGGACTGCCCAGCGCGCGCTCGAAGGGCTCGTGCGCTCGCTCGGCAAGGAAGCGCGGCGCGGCATCGCCGCGAATCTCGTGTACGTGGAGGAAGGCGCTGAAAACGCCATCGAGGCGACGCTGCGCTTTTTCCTGTCGCCGCGCTCGGCCTATGTGTCCGGTCAGGTGGTGCGGATCGCGGCACATGGCGCGCTGCCGCACGACGCGCCCGCGTTCGACTGGCGCCAGCCGCTCGCCGGCCGGCGTGCGCTGGTCACGGGCGCGGCACGCGGCATCGGCGCGGCAATTGCGAGCGTGCTCGCGGCCGAGGGCGCGCATGTGATCGGCCTCGACATTCCGTCCGCGCGCGACGCGCTCGATGCGACGATGCGGCAGCTGAACGGCAGCCCGCTCGCGTTCGACATCGCCGCGCCCGAAGCGCCCGCGCAGATCGCCGCCGCGCTCGACGAGCTCGGCGTCGACATCGTCGTGCACAACGCCGGCATCGCGAAGGACAAGACCATCGCAAAGATGACCGACGCCGTCTGGCAAAGCGTGATCGACATCAACCTGAGCGCGCAGGAACGCATCGACGACGCGCTGCTCGCGGGCGGCATCCTGCGCGACGGCGGGCGCATCGTCGCGGTGTCGTCGATCAGCGGCATTGCGGGCAATCCCGGCCAGACCAACTACGCGACGTCTAAGGCTGGCGTGATCGGCCGGGTGCGGAGCATGGCGCCGCCACTGCGCGCGCGCGGCATCACGATCAACGCGGTCGCGCCCGGCTTCATCGAAACGCAGATGACCGCGAAGATTCCGCTCGCGATCCGCGAGGCCGGCCGCCGCATGAACTCGATGAGCCAGGGCGGCCAGCCCGTCGACGTCGCGCAGACCATCGCGTGGCTCGCGCATCCGGGCTCGGCGGGCGTGACGGGCCAGGTCGTGCGCGTGTGCGGTCAAAGCCTGATTGGCGCCTGAACGGGAGCATGGGTATGGACGAACCGCGTGATCCGTTCGGCAGCCGTCAGCTCGCTCCCGCGCCGGGCGACGGCGCGCGGCCGAAAACCGTCGTCATCGAAACGCTGCCCTCCCCGGCAAAGCTGTACGGGCGCGCGCTGACGGGCATCGTCAAGCGCGGCCGCGACACGCGGCTGCCGCCGTTGCGGCTCGTGCGCCCCGCCGTCGTGCTCGAGCCCGGCCCCGTGTGGCGCTATGCGCGCGTGTGCGGCTTCATTCCCGAGCACGGCGTGCCGCTGACTTACCCGCACCTGCTCGCGTTTCCGCTGCATCTGCTGATGCTGACCGACCCCGCGTTTCCGTGGCCCGCGCTCGGTCTCGTGCATCTGGCCAATCACGTGCGGCTGCGCCGCCCGCTCGCCTACAAGGACCTGCTGCGCATCGAGGTCGAATTCGGCGCGCTGCTGCGTCACGACAAGGGCCAGGCGTTCGTCGTGCATACGCGCATCTATCGGCGCGGCGAGGCGGTGTGGGACGGCGACAGCATCTACCTGAAGCGCGCGGTGCCGGCGCTCGGCCATCCGCTCGAAGCGTTGACGCTCGGTCCCGATGCGCTGCAACGGATCGCGCGCTGGCAGCTCGCGCCGCAACTGGGCCGCGACTACGCGAGCGCGTCCGGCGACTACAACCCGATCCACATCAGTGCGCTGTCGGCGAAGGCGTTCGGCTTTCCGCGCGCGATCGCGCATGGCATGTGGACGCTCGCGCGCGCGGCGTCGTCGCTGCAGCCGCCGAAGCCGCTCGCCCAAGCAACGCTCAGCGCCGAGTTCAAGGTGCCGATGCTGCTGCCGGGCGAAGCGTCGCTGTGGAGCGCATCGCCTTCGCTGATCGAGCGCGATCTCGAGGTGCGCGATATCGCCGGGGAAAAGCCGCATTTGCGCGGGCGCATGCAGTGGCGGCTGCTGTGAACCGCGAGCGCGCCGTTCGCATCGACCAATAATCTGGGAACGACCCAAAGGAGCCGAGCATGTCCCACCCGCAACCTGCCGTGCGCCGCGTCGCCGTCATCGGGGGCAACCGGATTCCGTTTGCCCGCTCGAACACCGCTTACGCGAGCGCATCGAATCAGGACATGCTGACCTTCACGCTGCAAGGGCTGATCGATCGCTATGACCTGCACGGCGTGCGTCTCGGCGAAGTCACGGCGGGCGCCGTCATCAAGCACTCGCGCGACTTCAACCTGACGCGCGAGTCCGTGCTGTCCACCACGCTCGCGAAGGAAACGCCCGCCTACGACGTGCAGCAGGCCTGCGGCACCGGCCTCGAAGCCGCGATCCTCGTCGCCAACAAGATCGCGCTCGGGCAGATCGACGCGGGCATCGCGGGCGGCGTCGATACCACGTCCGACGCGCCGATCGGCGTCAACGAGCGCATGCGCAAGATCCTGCTCGAAGCGAATCGCGGCAAGAGTACCGGTCAGCGTATCGCCGCGCTCAGCAGGCTGCGGCCCGGCATGTTGTTCAAGCCGCTGTTGCCGCGCAACGGCGAGCCCCGCACGGGGCTGTCGATGGGCGAGCATTGCGAGCTGACGGCCAAGCGCTGGAACATCTCGCGCGAGGCGCAGGACGTGCTTGCGTACGAGAGCCATCGCAAGCTCGCCGATGCGTACGCGCGCGGCTTCGTCAACGATCTGATGACGCCGTACAAAGGCCTCGCGCGCGACAACAACCTGCGCGCCGACCTGTCGCTCGAAAGGCTTGCGAACCTGAAGCCCGTGTTCGACCGCGACGCGGGCACGCTGACCGCCGGCAACTCGACGCCGCTGACCGACGGCGCATCCGCGGTACTGCTCGCGAGCGAAGCGTGGGCGGCCGAGCGTGGCTTGCCCGTGCTCGCGTATCTGAGCTGGTCGGAAACCGCGGCGGTCGACTTTTTCGACAAGCAGGAAGGCCTTCTGATGGCGCCCGCCTACGCGGTGCCGCGCATGCTCGCGCGCGCCGGCCTCACGTTGCAGGACTTCGATTTCTACGAAATCCACGAAGCGTTCGCGGCCCAGGTGTTGGGCACGCTCGCGGCATGGCAGGATGACGAATATTGCCGCACGCAGCTTGGCCTCGCCGGCGCGCTCGGTGCGATCGACCGCACCAGGCTCAACGTGAACGGCGGTTCGCTCGCGACCGGCCATCCGTTTGCGGCGACGGGCGGACGTATCGTCGCCGCGCTCGCGAAGATGCTGGCGCAACTCGACAAACCGGCCGGCAGCGCACGCGGGCTGATCTCGATCTGCGCGGCGGGCGGCCAGGGGGTCGTCGCGATTCTGGAACGCTAGTGCGGCAGCGCATACCAACATTTTCAGGAGGCAACCGATGACCGAGCCCACCCAAGCCCCGCTGCACGTGCCGGACGCAGGCGGCACGCCTCGTCAAAACCCGGTGCCCCACCCCGCTCCGAACACCGACGGCATCTGGTACGCGTCCTATCCGGACGACGTGCCGCGCGACATCGACGTCACGCAATACGAGTCGATCGATCAGTTCTTCGACGAATGCATCGCACAGTTCCGCGAGCGCGTCGCGTACGTGAGCGTCGGCGCGAACCTGACGTACGGTGAACTGGGCCGCAAGGCGAGCGCGTTCGCGGCGTACCTGCAAAGCATCGGCGTGGAGCCGGGCGAGCGCGTCGCGATCATGCTGCCGAACACCTTCCAGTATCCGGTCGCGCTGTTCGGCACGATCAAGGCGGGCGCGGTGGTCGTCAACGTGAATCCGCTCTACACGGTGCGCGAACTCGCGCACCAGCTAAAGGACAGCGGCGCGCAGACGATCGTCGTGTTCGAGAACTTCGCGAAGACGCTCGAAGATGCATTGCCCGGCACCAAGGTGCGCAACGTGATCGTGACCGGGCTCGGCGATCTGCTCGCCGACGGCGCGAACCTGAAGGGACACCTGCTCAATTTCATGCTGCGTCACGTGAAAAAGATGGTGCCCCCTTACAAGCTGCCGCAGGCAGTGCCGCTCCTGAAAGCGCTTTCGGCCGGTTATGCGCGGCCGCACACACCGGTGCGCGCGACCCACGAAGACATTGCGTTCCTGCAATACACGGGCGGCACGACCGGCGTCGCGAAAGGCGCGATGCTCACGCACCGGAACATCCTCGCCAATCTGTTGCAGGCGAAGGCGTGGGCCGCGGGGCAGTTGTCCGGCGAGGGCGAAACGGTGCTCACGCCGCTGCCGCTTTATCACATCTACTCGCTGACCGTGAATGCGCTGATCTTCATGGGGCTCGGCGGGCGCAACATCCTGATCGCGAATCCGCGCGACATGAAGCGCGTGATGATGATCATCCGTCACGAAAAATTCACCGGCATGACCGCGGTCAACACGCTCTACAACGCGTTCCTCGACAACGAGGAATTCTGTCGGCGCGACTTCTCGGACCTGAAGCTCGCGATGGCGGGCGGCATGGCGACGCAGAAAGCCGTCGCCGAGCGCTTCAAGGCGGTGACGGGCAAGCCGATCATCGAGGGCTACGGACTCACCGAGTGCTCGCCGATCGTCTCGATGAATCCGGTCGATCTGACCAATCTGCGCGACTTCGAGGGCTCGATCGGCTTGCCCGCGCCGTCCACGCAGGTGCGCTTCAGGAAAGACGACGGCAGCTGGGCCAAGATCGGCGAGGCGGGCGAGCTGTGCGTGAAGGGCCCGCAGGTCATGAAGGGCTACTGGAACCGCCCCGACGAAACCGCGAAGGTGATCGACGACGACGGCTGGCTCGCGACCGGCGACATCGGCGTGATGGACTCGCGCGGCTTTATCCGTCTGATCGATCGCAAGAAGGACATGATCCTCGTGTCGGGCTTCAACGTGTATCCGAACGAAATCGAGGACGTGATCGCCGCGCATCCGGACGTGCGCGAAGTCGCCGCGATCGGCGTGTCCGACCCCGCGCAGGGCGAGCGCGTGAAGGTGTTCATCGTGCGGCGCACGCCGACACTGACCGCCGAGCAGGTGATTGCGTACTGCCGCAAGAATCTGACTGGCTACAAGGTGCCGAAGCTCGTCGAATTCCGCGACGAGCTGCCGCAAACCAACGTCGGCAAAATTCTGCGCCGTGCGTTGCGCGACGAGGAACTCGCGAAACAGAGGTCTGCCTGACGGGAATAAGCGTTGCTTCAAAGCGTTGTTGCTTTGTTGCTTCGCGTTATTGCCTTGCATGTTGCATGAGCGGCCGCGTCACTTTCTGGAGAAATTCATGAAGCACCGCATGTCCGCCCGTTCGCATCGCCTGCGACAGCGCTTGCTGGGTGCGCTGCTCGTCGCGCTCGGCCTGCTGTCGGTGCCGACGGCCTTCGCGCAGAACGACGACCGCCCGCCCCCGCTCAACACCGCGAGCGCCGTCAAGCCGCCCACCACGCCGGCCGCGCAGGTCGGCAAGCTCACGCTCGACCAGCAGGTCAAATGGCTGCGCGCCGCGCAGCAAAGCGGCACGCTCGAAAAGCTCGACGACGCGCAACTGGTCGCGCTGTTCCAGTCGCTCGATCCGCTCGCGCTGCCGCGCTATATCAAGGAAGGGCCGAACGACTACCCGTCGTACGAGTTCACGATGTCGCGCTCCGAGCGCATTCGCGGCATCTGGCCCGACAAGCCCGATCACATGCTGGTGCGCGTCGCGCACGACCCGCTGCGCATCTACGCGAAGTGGCTGCCCGACGGCGCGCACGCGGGCCAGGAAATCATCTACGACGAATCGAAACGTAGCGACGAAACCTACGGCCACCTCGGCGGCATCATGAACGTGATGCCGTTGTGGACGTCGCTGACCGGCGCGCTCGCACGCTCGCAATCGAATCACAGCGTGCGCGATCTCGGCACCGAGTACGTTGCCGATCAATACCTGAGTGAAGGAAAAAAATACACCGAGGCCGGCTTGCCTCGTTCGGTGCAGATCGAAGTGAAGACCATCGACGGTGTGCGCGTCGTCGCGTTCACGTTCGAAACACCGGTCGGCCAGCCGCAGTTCTACTCGAAAAAGGAAACGCTCGGGCTCGATCTGCGTCATCCGTTCTTTCGCAGCGTCCAGTCTTACGACAACGACGGCAAGATTTTCGAGCAGATCGTGTTCGAGAGCATCACGCCGAAGACATTCGACGATTCGACCTTCGATCCGAAGAACAAGGACTACAAGTTCTAGCGCGCGCTGCGCGGCGTCAGCGCGAAGGCCACGTGGGCGGGTTGCGCATCCAGCCCCTCGCGCGCTTCGTGACGATGCTCGACGAAGCGTCCCGTGCGAAGCGCGAGGTGTTGCAGGACGAAGTAATCGGACGCGCGCGTGAAGCCGATCAGCGCGGGCATCACGTGCGGGGTCCGCCCATCGTCGAGCAGTGGCGCAAGTGTGGTGAACCAGAGCGCACCCGCATCGTCGCCGGTCTCGAAGGTCGGCAAGCGAAGATGCGCGGCATAGCGTGCGAACGACGCGCCGCATTCGAGCGTCGAGTCGACGATCGCGAACGCGCGCGCATCGTCAGCGCACGCGGCGGCTTGCGCGAGCCACGGCCATGCGCCGCCCGCGGCCGTCGCGAGGCATGCACCGGTGAGCATGAAAGTGCGTCGATCCATTGGCGTGTACGTTCCGTTCTGTTTGCGCTTCGGTTTGCCGTGCGTGTCCGCACGCGTCGTTCACGTGTACCCGCGCCGGTCGCGCCACGCCGCCGGCCAGATGCCCTGCTTGCCCGGCGCGAGAATGCCGTTCGGGTCGAGCGCATCCTTCAGCGTTTCGGCGAAGCGCAGCGACGCACCGTCGTTGAAGCTGTATTGCGCGGCCGCGAAATCCATGTACGCGAGATGCGCGCGATACTCGCCGTAGCCGGCCGCGCGCGCGTCGCTCATCAGCGAGCGCAGCAGCGCGCCGGCCTGCTCCACCTGGTTCGCGTCGTCGCGGTCGAAAATCGCCGCGAAAATATGATGCAGATGCCGCGCGCCCGCGGTGAAGCCACCGTAGTAGTCGAAGCCGTATTCGGCGGCGCGCGCTTTCACCATCGTGTACTGGCGCATCGCGTCGCGCCCGGTCGCCGGACAGATCGGCGCGAAGTCGACGTGCGCGCCCGCGCCGCCGCGCCAGTCGAGCATGCGAAACGCGGTCATCGCGGGAATGCCGGCCATGTTGCGATCGCCGCCGCCAGTCGGCTGAGCATCGCCCGCATAGCGCGCCGCCGTGAGCCGCGCCTCCGGCACCCGCGCGAACGCGCGCTCGATCAGCGCGTAGCGCGCATCGATCAACTCGGGCGTGCCGTACAGCGCGAAATGCAGGTTCCAGCGCCCGACGCCGAGTTTGTCGAGCATCGCCTGCACCGCGCTTTCGGGCATCGCGCCCGCGCCGTCGTACCACTGCCGGCGTGGCGACAGGCTCGCCGCGCGCCGCAATCCGCCCTCGATCACCGCGTGATTGCGGATCGTGCCGTCGAGCCGCAACGGCCGCAGAATCTCGACGATCTCCTCCAGATCGGCCTCGCGACGAAACTGGATTTCGCCGAGCAGATACGCGGGCGGCGCGGGCATCAGCCACACGCCGAGCTTCGTCACGATGCCGTAGTTCGACTGCATGAACATCGCATCGAACGACGGCCCGTAGCCCGGCTGATACAGCTGCCACGCAGTGCCGATCTCGACGCCGCCCATGCCGGTGCGCAGCACGTCGCCGTTGGCGAGCACGACCTCCATCCCGCATTGGGCCGCCGCGTGATCGCCGTAGTCGGTATAGCCGAAGCCGCGCTCCAGCGTGTTGCCGACCACGCTGCCCCAGCCGGCAGCCGGTGGATCGACCCACAGCTTGTAGCCCTTGTCGCGCAGATGCGCGTACAGATCGAAATAGCTGACGCCCGGTTCGACCAGCGCGTAGGCGAGCGTTTCGTTGACTTCGAGGATGCGGTTCATGCGCTGCAAGTCGAGCACGACCGAGCCGCTGAGACGCGGCGCCGCGCCGCCGTACGCGAAGTTGCGCCCGGTCGACACGGTCCACAGCGCAATCCGGTACTGATTGGCGATGCGCAGCACCGCGCGGATTTCATCGACCGACGCGGGCAGCAGCGCGGCGCTCGCGACAAACGCCCCCGGCTCGCCAGGCGCGAACGGATCGACATAGGCGGCGAGGCCGGCGTCGGAACGCAGCACGTGCGCTTCACCGACGATCGCGCGCCAGCCGGCGAGCGCCCGCTCGAACTGCGCGGCGGACAGGTTGGGCGGCAGCGTCTGGGGCAAGGCGTCTCCTTGTCGGTCGGGCAACCCGCGGGTGCAGTCGCGCGGGCAGCTATGCGTGCGTCGCCGCTGACGGCCTTGACGACACCCTACCGCCCGCTACTGCTGCCACGTGTCAGGCTTACCACCGAGCTCGCTGCACACGTCGATCGCGATCTCGCGCAGCTTGCCTTCCGCGATCGCGCCGGACAGCGCGTAGCCCATGCCGTCGCTGATCCAGTAGAAGGTGCGGCGGTTGCCGTCGCGAAACAGGCGGAACGCGGTTTCGTCGCGGGTGACGCCGGTCACGTACAGCGTCAGGCGCGCGCCGGCCTGGTTCTCGTACATGAACTGCGCAGCCGGCCCGGCCTCGCCGGGCAACAGCCGGCCGCCCACCAGCGAATAACCATACTCCTGCAGCGACGGCACCGACAGCGGACGATTCAGCCGCTTCGACAGCCAGGTGATCAGATGCTCCTCTTCGCTCGCGGCGACTTCGACCGGATGACGCCGCTCCGGCGAGTACACCGCGTACGCGACATCCGCGCGCTGCGCAAAACCGGCCGGCTGTCCGCCGAAGCCGCTCCACGCGCCGCCGGTCAGCCGCGGCGCGAGCGGACCGAGGGCCAGCGCGAGCCCGGCGCCAGCCGCGAGCCAGCAGGCGGCGAGACCCGCGCGCTGCCACCACGGCCGCGTCCGACGCACGACGATGAAAGCCGGCTCCTCCGCCTCCGTGGGCTGGCTGCCTGCATAGCTTCGCTCGCCGGCTTCAGCGGCTTGCTGCCGATCGTCGGCCCGCTGCCCTGCTTGCGCTTGCCGCGCATCGCTGTCCGGCGCGCCGCACAGCGCCCGCAGCGCCGCCTTCTGCGCGCGCCACGCGGCCACGCGCGCGGTGGCCTGCGGATGCTGGCGAAGCTGCGTTTCGATCGCGGCGCGCTGCTCTTCCGGCAATTCGCCATCGACATAGGCCGACAGCGCGCGCAGATCGAGCTCGTCATGCAAGCCGGAATCGGAGTCATCGTTGTTCATTGTCGGTTTCTCACCACTTTCAGCGGCGCGACTTTATGCGCCGCCCGCGGCGCACGGGGCTGCGGTCCGTGCATCGGCCCTGGCGGCTCCTCGCACAGCAACGCGCGCATATGCTCGCGCGCCCGCGACAGCCGTGACATCACCGTACCGATCGGCACCCCCAGCGCGCTCGATGCCTCCTGGTACGACAGCTCCTCGACGCACACCAGCAGCAGCACCTCACGCTGCTCGAGTGGCAGGCAGTACAGCGCGCGCTGCACGTCGCGCAGCACCAGACCGTCGACCTCACCGTGCGGCGCCTCGAGATTGCGCCACGGCGCGCTTTCGTCGTCGACGGCGATCTCGCGGCGCCCGCGCAGCTGGTCGATGTACAGATGCCGCAGGATCGTCAGCAGCCACGCGCGCAGGTTGCTGTTCGGCCGGAATGCCGACCAGCGCGCAAGCGCGCGCTCCGCCGTATCCTGCACGAGATCGTCGGCCCAGGCGCGGTCGCCCGTCAGTGCGCGCGCATAGCGGCGCAGCTGGGGCAGCCACGCGATCACTTCCGCTTCGAATGTCACCCGGCGTGCCAGGCCCGGTCGCGGCGTTAGTAGCCGCCGCCGCTGCTGTTGCTGTTGCTGCTAGAACCCGACGCGGCGTTGTCGGTATCGGCCGCGTGCGCGAGGGAGCCGCACGCGAGCGCGAGCAGGACGAAGAGCGCTGACAGAATACGGGATGCTTTCATGGTGAGCCTCCTGGCAGATGCCCGGCACACGATCGACCGACCGGCGCGGCGGGCGGCAGGCCGCGGAATGCGGTACTGCCATACTGGACTTAACGCCGCGATCGCGTGGTTTATTCCACCGCCGTCGTGGCGCTGTTTCGCTGCGCTGTTTCTCCGGGCTTTTTCGCGGCGCTTCGACGCCGCCGCCGTGGTCGCGCAACATGCCCCTATGTTCTTCCTTTTCCGCCAACCATGCCGGCAATGCCTGGAGAGACCGGAAGAAGACGACATTGACCAGCAGATTCGTAACTCAACGTTACAGTCCCGCGTTATCGGATGCTTATGTGCTCGCAAGTCGTTATAGTGGACAAAGTTCGCCCCGTCGACGCGTTCTGCCCCCGCATAGGGTAGAAAGGGTAAAATCGCGGCGAACCACCGTCTATCTAACCTGAATTGTCCATGGCTTCCGCAGAATCGCATCCGCAAAACGACTTCATGAACGCTGCGCGCAAGGAACGAAAGCGCGTCGAAATCTATCTGGTCAACGGCATCCGCCTGACCGGATGCATCGAGTCGTTCGATCAGTACCTGGTGATGCTGCGCACGCCGGTTGGCCTGCAAGGCATCTACAAGCGCGCGATCTCCACGATCCAGCTCGACACCGGCACGCGGCCGGCGCCGCGCACGGGCCGAACGTCGCATGGCGAACATGGCGCGCGCGGTCCCCATGGTTCGCGCGAACATCGCGAGCCGCGCGAAGGGCGTGAATCGTACGGCGCGCCGTCGGCGGAACGCACGCCGAGCGAGCGCAGCGGCAACTCCGAAGGTCCGGTGGTCGTCACGCGGCGGCGGCGTCTGTTCGGCACCGGCGGCGAAAGCGGCAATCATGGCGGCAACCACGGCGGCAACCACGGCGGCGGCAGCCCCGGCGGCAATCAGGAATAAATACGAAGAAGCTGTAGCGGCCGCGCCTCGCTACTCCGCGGACGAACCGAGGCGCCGCAGAATTTTCTCCAGTTGGGTCAGCTGACGCTCGGTCAGCTCGAATCTCCCCTTGACCGCCAGCACGCGGCGCCGCCAGTAGCCGGCGTCGAACAGGTGCAGCGCCGGTTGCCGCGTCGCCCAATCCAGGTGTTCCAGTTCGGTTTCCACGACGTGGGCTGCGAGCACTCGTCGCGAGCCCGCCGGCTTTTTCCCGTTCATCAGGTTCGCTGTGTGATGAATCGATGGAGGTGTCGTTCGCGGCTCAAGCGTGGCTCAAGCGTGGCTCAAGCGCGGCCGGGACACCACTCGGAGAACGAATCGATGCCGGCCGGCTTTAAACGACGCGCCTGCGCCATCTGGCGGTCGTTCGCCGATAGCCGCGATGCGCTATGCTGAATGATCGACCCTCTACCGAAGGAGCGCGCCATGACCAGCAAAAACCAGCATGCCTCCCGACCGGCGCGCACGCGCCGGACGCCCCCGACGTCCGCCGATACGCGGCTCGACGAAGCGCTGATGGAAAGCTTTCCCGCCAGCGATCCGATCGCCGTCGACGTGACGCAGCCGCCTCGCGAACGGATGCGCAAAACGCAAGCGGATACGCGCAAGCGGCATTGAAGTCGCGCCGTCTTGCGTCGTACGACGGCGGCGCACAACGACGCGGCAACGAGCCGTCAGGGCTCGCGAAAAATGCCGAGTGCAAATGCCGAAATGCCCGGCGGTAAAAGTGCATGCGCGGGCTGGCGGGGTATGGAAAGCACCGATCAAACATAACAACGGTAACGCCCGCGGACGAGCCGGACGGCGCACCGATTTCCGCGCCATCCCGCCACTCCACCCAGGCTCACACCGTCGTGCTCAATGCACCGGCAAGCCGCTATTGAGCTGACGCTGCAGGTCGCGCACCTGGCGCTGCGCGACGCGCAACTGATCCTGCGCGGCGGCCTTCTGCTGCGCCAGTTCGGTCGCCTCGGCGCGCTTCTGCTCCTGCTGGCTCGCGACGATGCTTTGCTGCTGACGCGCGACGTCGAGGTCGGCCTGCAGCCGGCTCGCGCGTTCCTGCGACAGCGCGACCATGCGCTGCGTGAACGCCTTCTGCGCTTCGAGTTGCGTACGGCGGATCTCGATGTCCGACAGTTGCATTGTCTGCCGCGCGAAATCCTTGTAGATCAGCTCGGCGCGCGCGGCGTCCTGCGACTTGATCACGCGCCAGAAGTTTTTCTGCTGGAACAGCGCGACGTAGTAGGTCATCTCCTTGCCGTAGAACAGCAGGCTCGCGCCATAGCTGCCGTTATACGTGGTGCGCAATTCGCTCAGATCCGGGCCGTGGATCATCTGCTGCAATTCAGCCACGTTCCCGGTGGCGGATTGCCGGTTTTCATCCGGCGTCAGTGCAGTGGTTTCCGCCTGGCCGGCCTGCGAGGTGTCGGGCAACGCACTCGTCGTACCCGGCTGGGACACGACCGTATCGCTCGCACCACTGTTCTCCAGAGCCTGTGCATTCGCGCCCTGAAGGGCCCCCAATACGATGCATGCGGCCAGAGCAATCTCTCGTAGCTTCGACTTTCGGTCCATGTGATACCTGTTGAACAGATTTTGTTTTAGTAGAAAACGGGGAATTATTACTCACTTTCGCGGGTTTCGGGCTCTTCGTCGAAAATATGGTACTTGCGCGTTTGCTTCTATAACAGGCACAAGCGTAGTCCCGCCTCACCGGCGCGGCGGTAGACGACGGTCCGTTCGATTCCCTGCCGCTGATCGAGGCGCCCCACCGCGGTCCGAACCTGACCGTGCAGGTCGACGGCGGGAAGTCGATTTCGTTCGACGAAGTCGCGCAACGCTTCACACCGCTCGTCGGCAAGGACATGCCATGAGCCGGGCGATGCGTCGGGCGATTCCGGCTGGGGCGCGACGGTCGAGGCCAACCGGCCGATCACGCTCGGCTTCACCTATGCGTACTGCGACAGCCTCGATGTGTCCGTCGGAAAAGCGGTCGGTGATGCGCCGGTGGAGAGCGCATCGCACAGTCCGCGCATCAACGCGAGGTTCTGCTACCAGCTGAATTGACACGCTTCAGAAGTGCCGCGAGCGGATTAGAAGCTCCACTATCAAACGACGCATGCACTTTCGCGTATTCTGCGCTGACGATGCAAACGGCACACCGCTGGCACCGTTACGCATCGCGAGGGCTGGTACCGCACATCCGACCACGATGCCCATAACGCCGCGCGACCATGATCGCGCTGTCTCATATCAAGGAGGAAGGCAATGACGCAATTCACTCGACGTGCCGGCGCGCTTGCGCTGCGCACCGCCCGTCACGCCGCGCTCGCCGGCGCCCTGCTCGCCAGCGCAGTGACCGCGATGGCGCAGACCGATACACCGATCGGCACGTGGCAAACCATCGACGATCACACGGGCCAGCCGAAGGCGCTCGTGCAGATCACACAAGACGGCAATGGCGAACTGAACGGCAAGGTTATCAAGGGTCTCGGCGCGAACGACCAGCCGGATCGCCGTTGCACCGAATGCACCGACGCGCGCAAGGATCAACCGGTCCTCGGCATGACCATCATCAACAGCATGAAGAAGGATGGCGACGCGTGGGATCACGGCCAGATTCTCGATCCTGAAAACGGCAAGGTCTACAAATGCAAGATGCATCTCGAGGACGGCGGCAACAAGCTCGTGGTGCGTGGCTACATTGGGGTCGCGCTGCTTGGCCGCTCGCAAACGTGGATACGGCAGCAATGAGGGTCGACGTGCGGCGCATGCGTGGCGCCTGGCACGTCGCCTGAATGTGCGCATGATGCTGCAACGATGCGCGCTCTGCGCCAGGAGGTGCAACATAAAAAACGGCCGGCGATCAAGAATCGCGCGGCCGTTTTCATTGGGGCAAGCTGTTTGCGATGGTCATGCTGCCTGCTTGAGCGGTGCAGCGTAAGCAATCGGCGACGCCGGCACCGACGTGGCCGGTACCGGATTGTATGCGGCGGCCGGAACACGAAACGCCGCGGGCACGCGCTTGGACGCGGCGCGCTTGTGCTGCACGCTCGCGTGCGTGCGCATACGCGCTTCCATCAATCTGCAGAAATCTTCGCTCGCGGTGCCGAGCAGTTGCTCCGTGACGTGCTTGAGCACGCCCGATTCGTACCACGACTTGAAGCGGCGATGACAGGTCTGATATGGCGGGTAGCGGCGCGGCATTGCGGACCAGGTGGCGCCGCTATACATGACCCAAAGCACGCCGTTGAGCACCGAGCGGGTATTGGCAAGTGGACGGCCACGCATTTCGGTACGCGGCCGGAGTTCGGGCAGCAGTGGCGCAACGCGCTGCCATTCTTCATCGGTGATTTCGCGATACGGGTTCATGCTTCCTCCTTTGTCAGAACAACGACAAAAGATAGCCAGTCATCCGTGCGCTGTATATCAGACCACTCCGATTCCTGAAAATGTGTCGTGCGCGGTAGCTCAGGTTAGGGACGTGTCGACAATCCGGCGCGGCGTGTCGAGATACTCCTTCGACTGCATCTCGACGATGCGCGACACCGTACGCGTGAATTCATTAGCCATCGGACCGTCGACGTACAACTGCTCCGGCGGCACCGCAGCCGACATCAACAGCTTGACCTTGTGGTCGTAGAACACGTCGATGAGCCACGTGAAGCGGCGCGCTTCCGACGCCATGCGCACCGACATCTGCGGCACGTCCGACAGGATCACCGCGTGAAAGCGGGTCGCGAGTTCGAGGTAGTCGTTCTGCGAGCGCGGGCCCCCGCACAGCGTCGCGAAGTCGAACCAGACCACGCCGTCCGCGCGGCGCAGCGCCTTCAGCTCGCGCTTCTCGATATGCAGCAGCGGGCTTTCGTCGGGCACCGCGGCGAGGCGCGCGAAGGCGTCGCGCAGCGCCTTGCCGGCGGCGGCGTCCAGTGGCGTGTGATAGACCTCCACCTGCGCGAGCGTGCGCTGGCGATAATCGATCCCCGCGTCGACGTTGATCACGTCGAGCTTCTGCTTGATCAGTTCGATCGCGGGCAGCATGCGGTCGCGATGCAGGCCGTCCGGGTACAGCGTGTCGGGCGCGTAGTTTGACGTCATCACGAACTGCACGCCGTTCTCGAACAGCTTGTCGAGCAGGCGATACAGGATCATCGCGTCGGCGATATCCGACACGTGGAATTCGTCGAAACAGATCAGCCGATAGCGCTTCGCAATGCGCCGCGCGAGTTCGTCGAGCGGATCGGCCCGGCCTTTGAGTTCTTCGAGTTCGCGATGCACTTCGCGCATGAACTCGTGGAAGTGCAGACGGGTTTTGCGATGCAACGGCACGATCATGTAGAAGCTGTCCATCAGGAAGCTCTTGCCGCGGCCCACGCCGCCCCACATGTACACGCCGCGCGGCAGATCGGGGTGAATGATCAGCTTCCTGAACGCGTTCGAGCGGCGCGACTTGTATGCGACCCACTCTTCATAGCACCGCTGCAGGCGGTCGACCGCCGCGCGCTGCGCCGGATCGGATTGATAACCGCGCGTCTGCAGTTCTTTTTCGTAGTATTCGGTGACGTTCATCGTGTTGCTGCAAAAAGAAAGGCGGGAGGGATTGAACCCCGCCCGCCTTTGGTGATGCCAAGGTTGCGTTTCGGTCAGGCGTGCGTGCTTACATGTTCAGCGCGCGCTTGTCGACGGCGAGTGCCGCTTCGCGCATGACTTCCGACAGCGACGGGTGCGGATGGCAAATACGGCCGATGTCTTCCGACGCCGCCTTGAACTCCATCGCCACCACGGCTTCCGCGATCAGGTCCGATGCGTTCGCCGAGATGATGTGCACGCCGAGCAGTTCGTCGGTCTTCGCGTCGGCGATCATCTTGACGAAACCGTCCGCCTTGTTGATGCCGAGCGCGCGGCCGTTAGCCATGAACGGGAACTGGCCGGTCTTGATCTCGCGGCCTTCCGCCTTCAGTTGCTGCTCCGTCTTGCCGACCCATGCGATTTCCGGTTCGGTGTAGATCACCCACGGAATGCAGTTGTAGTCGATGTGCGGCTTCTGACCGTCGATCACTTCGGCAACCAGCACGCCTTCGTCCTCAGCCTTGTGCGCGAGCATCGGGCCACGCACGACGTCACCGATCGCGTACACGTTCGGCACGGCCGTCGCGCAGTGGTCGTCCACGTCGATGAAGCCGCGCTCGTTGGCCTTCAGGCCGATCGCTTCGAGGCCGAGGTTGTCGGTGTTCGGCACGCGGCCGACCGACACGACCAGGCGGTCGGCTTCGAGCGTCTGCGCGTTGCCGTCCTTGTCCGTGTAGGCGATCGTCACGCCGTTTTCGCTCGTCTTCACTTCGCCGACCTTCACGCCGACGCGGATGTCGAGACCTTGCTTCTTGAACTGCTTGGCCGCTTCCTTCGACAGCGCCTGGTCAGCCACGCCGAGGAATTCCGGCAGCGCTTCGAGCACGGTCACGTCCGCGCCGAGGCGGCGCCACACCGAGCCGAGCTCTAGTCCGATCACGCCTGCGCCGATCACGGCGAGCTTCTTCGGTGCCGTGTCGAACGACAATGCGCCTTCGTTGTCGGCGATCAGCTTGTTGTCGACCGGAATGCCCGGCAGATGACGCGCCTTCGAACCCGTTGCGATGATCACGTTCTTCGCCGTGACGACTTCGCTGCTTGCACCATCTTCGCCTTCGCCGCTCACTTCGATCTGCACGCCGGCGTCCGTCTTGCCGGTGAACTTGCCATGGCCCTTGAGCCACGTGATCTTGTTCTTGCGGAACAGGAATTCGATGCCCTTGGTCATCTTCTCGACGATGCCGTCCTTGCGGCCCATCATCTTCGAGATATCGACCGAAACGTTTTCCACCGAGATGCCGTGGTCGGCAAGGTGATGCGACGCGTTCTCGAACTCTTCCGACGAAGCGAGCAATGCCTTCGACGGAATGCAGCCGACGTTCAGGCAGGTGCCGCCGAGCTTCAGCGTGCCGGCCGGGTTCTTCCACTTTTCGATACATGCGACGGTCTTGCCGAGCTGCGCTGCGCGGATGGCGGCGACATAACCGCCAGGGCCTGCGCCGATCACGACGACGTCAAAATCTTTGGACATGACAATCCCTTTGATGGCGGAACGGCGCCGGGCCGCCCGAGGTGGCGCGCGCCGTTCCTGTACTGCGGAATGCTACAGACGTGCTACGGATGACGCCGGCCCGCGCAAACCGCCGGCCGGCGTCGGTGGAACGTGCGCTTACAGGTCGAGCAGCAGGCGAGCCGGATCTTCCAGCGCATCCTTCATCGCGACCAGCGACAGCACTGCTTCGCGGCCGTCGATGATACGGTGGTCGTACGACAGCGCGAGGTAGTTCATCGGGCGGATCACGATCTGGCCGTTTTCGACCACTGCGCGTTCCTTGGTGGCGTGCACGCCGAGAATCGCAGACTGCGGCGGGTTGATGATCGGGGTGGACAGCATCGAGCCGAACACGCCGCCGTTCGAGATCGAGAATGTACCGCCGGTCATTTCTTCGATGGACAGCTTGCCGTCCTTCGCCTTCTGGCCAAATTCGGCGATCTTCTTCTCGATGTCGGCGAGGCTCAGCTGATCTGCATTACGCAGGATCGGCACCACCAGACCGCGCGGCGAACCGACAGCGATACCGATGTCGAAGTAGCCGTGGTAGACGATGTCGTTACCGTCGATCGACGCGTTCACGAGCGGGAACTTCTTCAGCGCGTGGACAGCTGCCTTCACGAAGAACGACATGAAGCCGAGCTTCACGCCGTGTTCCTTCTCGAACTTGTCCTTGTACTTGTTGCGCAGCTCCATGACCGGCGCCATGTTCACTTCGTTGAACGTCGTGAGGATGGCGTTGGTTTGCTGCGACTCGAGCAGACGCTCGGCGATACGAGCACGCAGACGCGACATCGGCACGCGCTGTTCCGGACGGTCCTTCAGCCATTGATCGGCCGATGCCGGGGCCTTGACGTCCGGCAGCGACGGCTTCGCAGCCTTCGGTGCGGCAGCCGGAGCCGGTGCGGCCTTGGCAGCCGGAGCAGCCTGGCCGGCGACGAGCACGTCGCCCTTCGTGATACGGCCGTCGCGGCCGGTGCCGGCGACGTCGCCCGCAGCCAGACCCTTCTCTGCCATCAGCTTGCCGGCAGCCGGCGAAGCAGCGGTGTTCGACCCCGTTGCGACAGCGGCCTGAGCCGCCGGTGCGGGAGCCGCGGCAGCGACCGGAGCCGGCTTCACTTCGGCTTCGACAGCGGCGGCGCCCGCGGTGCCTTCGGTGTCGATCTTCGCGATCACCTGTTCAGCCGTGACCGTGTCGCCGTCGTTCGAAATGACTTGCGCGAGCACGCCTGCTGCCGGTGCCGGCACTTCGAGCACGACCTTGTCGGTCTCGATTTCGATGAGGATTTCGTCCTGAGCGACAGCCTCGCCGGGCTTCTTCTTCCACTGCAGCATGGTTGCCTCCGAGACCGACTCGGAGAGCTGGGGAACCTTGACTTCAACAATAGCCATTATGAGTATCCTGAATACGTATCGGGTGACGGCGCTTCTTCACGACCGCCTGCGAACCGTGAACGCCGCGCCTGAACCTCATGGGAAACGTTCGGCGCGGCGCGGGAAAGCGCACTGCGCTTTCCCGGCTCGTCTGTTTCTTTATTTAGCGATCGACGCGCTCTTGAGACGGCCGAAAGCGCCTTCGATCAGCGCCTTCTGCTGCTCGTAGTGCTTCGCGTAGTAGCCGACTGCAGGCGAAGCCGAAGCCGGACGGCCGCTGTACGCCAGCTTCTGCCCTTCCTTCATGCCTTCCTTCAGATGGTGCTCGATGTAGAACCACGGGCCCTGATTCTGCGGCTCGTCCTGCACCCACACCACTTCGGTTGCGTTGTCGTACTTCTTCATTTCCGCTTCGAACTGCTTGTGCGCGAACGGATAGAGCTGTTCGATACGGATGATCGCGACGTCGTTCACCTTCGCTTCGCGGCGATGCGCGACCAGGTCGTAGTACACGCGGCCCGAGCAGGCCAGCACGCGCTTGACCTTCTTCGCGTCGATGGTTTCGTCCACTTCGCCGATGACCGGCTGGAACGAACCCTTCGCGAGTTCCGACAGATCCGACACGGCTTCCTTGTGACGCAGCAACGACTTCGGCGTCGCGACGATCAGCGGCTTGCGGAACAGGCGGATCATCTGGCGACGCAGCAGGTGGAAGACCTGCGCCGGCGTGGTCGGCTGAACGACCTGCATGTTGTGGTCTGCGCACAGTTGCAGGAAACGCTCGATACGCGCCGACGAGTGCTCCGGACCCTGGCCTTCGTAGCCGTGCGGCAGCAGCATGGTCAGGCCCGACACGCGGCCCCACTTCACTTCGCCCGACGAGATGAACTGGTCGATCACGACTTGCGCGCCATTCACGAAGTCGCCGAACTGCGCTTCCCACGCGACGAACGTGTTCGGTTCAGCGGTCGAGTAACCGTATTCGAAGCCGAGCACCGCTTCTTCCGACAGCACCGAGTCGATCACCGTGAACTTCGCCTGACCTTCGGCGATGTTCTGCAGCGGCACGTAGGTGCCGTCGTTCCAGCGCTCGCGGTTCTGGTCGTGCAGCACTGCGTGACGGTGCGTGAACGTGCCGCGGCCCGAATCCTGACCGGTCAGGCGCACGGCATAACCGGATGCGACCAGCGACGCGAACGCGAGGTGCTCGCCCATGCCCCAGTCGAGCTTCGCTTCGCCGCGGCCCATGGCGCGACGGTCGTTGATCACGCGCTCGACGAGCGGGTGAACCTTGAAGTTTTCCGGAATCGTGGTGATGCGTTCGGCGAGGCGCTTCAGTTCCGCGAGCGGCACGGCCGTGTCGGCCGCGTCGGTCCACTTGCGGTTCAGGAACGGCACCCAATCCACCGCGTACTTGCTCTTGTAGTTCGAGAGCACCGGGTCGACCGTGTGGTGGCCCTCGTCCATCGCCCTGCGATAAGCCTTGACGAATTCCTCGCCATCCTCGGCCTTGATGACGCCCTGCTGAACGAGCTTTTCAGCGTACAGCGCGCGCGTGCCGGGGTGCTTCGAAATCGTCTTGTACATCAGCGGCTGCGTGACCGCCGGGGTGTCCTGCTCGTTGTGGCCCAGCTTGCGGAAGCAGACGATGTCGACGACGACGTCCTTGTGGAACTGCATGCGGAAGTCGATCGCCATCTGGGTGGCCAGCACGACCGCTTCGGGATCGTCACCGTTCACGTGCAGCACCGGCGCTTCGATCATCTTGACGACGTCCGAGCAGTACAACGTGGAGCGCGAGTCGCGCGGGTCCGACGTCGTGAAGCCGATCTGGTTGTTGATGACGATGTGCAGCGTGCCGTGCGTGCCATAACCGCGCGTTTGCGCGAGGTTCAGCGTTTCCATCACGACGCCCTGGCCAGCGAAAGCCGCGTCGCCGTGGATCTGCACCGGCAGCACCTGAACGCCGTTTTCGTCGCCGCGACGGTCCATACGCGCCTTCGCCGAGCCCTCGACCACCGGGTTGACGATTTCGAGGTGCGACGGGTTGAACGCGAGCGACAGGTGAACCGGGCCGCCTTCCGTCGCGACGTCCGACGAGAAGCCCTTGTGGTACTTCACGTCGCCGGCCGGCAGATCATCGACGTGCTTGCCTTCGAATTCGGCGAACAGGTCTGCCGGCATCTTGCCGAGCGTATTGACCAGCACGTTCAAACGGCCGCGGTGAGCCATCGCGATGACGATTTCCTGAACGCCGCGCAGACCGCCGTGACGCACGACTTCGTCCATTGCCGCGATGAAGCTCTCGCCGCCTTCGAGCGAGAAGCGCTTCTGGCCGACGTACTTGGTGTGCAGGAAACGCTCGAGGCCTTCGGCGGCCGTCAGGCGATTCAGGATGTGCTTCTTCTTGTCGTTGTTGAAGCTCGGCGTCGAACGGATCGATTCGAGGCGTTCCTTCCACCAGCGCTTCTGCTCCGGATCGCTGATGTACATGTACTCGGCGCCGATCGTGCCGCAGTACGTGTCGCGCAGGGCTTTGACGATCTCGCGCAGCGTTGCGCGCTCGAACCCGAAGTACAGATTCGTTGCGCTGAACTCCTGGTCCATGTCGGCTTCGGTGAAGTCGTAGAACGCGGGTTCAAGTTCGGGGATCGCGGGACGCTCGCGGCGCTTCAGAGGATCGAGATTGGCCCATTGCGAGCCGAGGAAGCGATATGCGCCGATGAGGGACTGGACGTAAACCTGTTTGCGGGCGGTTGCGAGATCTTCGCCGCCGGCCGTTGCGCGCGGCAGGAAGGCATTGGCCTTGGCGCGCTGGGCAAACGATTCGACGATCGGGCCATGGGCCACGTCGTTGGCGTTGCTGCCGTCCGATGCGGGCACGTTCTGCAACGCATCGAAATAGCTGCGCCAGGTCTCGGGCACTGACGCCGGATTATCGAGATACGCTTCGTACATTTCTTCAACGTACGGAGCATTGCCGCCGAACAGATAAGAGTTCGACTGGAATTGCTTCATCATTTTTACGCTCACCTTTCTTCGAGTTTCTCGAGAAATAGCGGGTTACCGAACCTTCCGCGACACGGCCTGACCGTTTAGCGGATTGCGCGAATCAAGTCTTGCTTGGAAGGACCTCAAACTTTGCACCCGGGAGCATAGCACAGAACGAATAGCCCAGATAGCGAACGGCACAGGCGCAAAGCCTGTGATGGCGGGCGTTTCGCGGGCGACGGGGTGCCTTTTCACAGCGCGCAACAGTGTTCTGTGAGAAATGAAGGCGAACGGCGCAATGGGTGTCTACATGTGTGCCGCCCCGGAAAGTGGCAGGCATGATGCAGCGCCAAACGTTTTGATGCGCCAAAAACAAGGAAGCCACCCGAAGGTGGCTTCCGCTTCCTGCTATCCAGACGGATATTCGAGTCCGGCTTATTCGCCGGCAACCTTGTTGCGGCTCGCGCTGCGGCGCTCGTGTTCCTTCAGGTAGCGCTTGCGCAGACGGATCGACTTTGGCGTGACTTCGACCAGCTCGTCGTCGTCGATGAACTCGACCGCGTATTCGAGCGACAGCTGAACCGGCGGCACGAGACGCACGGCTTCGTCGGTGCCAGACGCGCGCACGTTGGTAAGCTGCTTGCCCTTGATCGGGTTCACGACGAGATCGTTGTCGCGGCTGTGGATGCCGATGATCATGCCTTCATACAGCGCTTCTCCCGGCGCCACGAACATGCGGCCGCGGTCCTGCAGCTTCCACAGTGCGTACGCGACTGCCGCGCCGTCGTCCTGCGAGATCAGCACGCCGTTGCGACGTTCGCCGACTGCGCCTTCCTTGACCGGCTGGTAAGAATCGAACGTGTGGCTCATCAGACCCGTACCGCGCGTGAGCGTGAGGAATTCCGACTGGAAGCCGATCAGACCACGCGCCGAAATACGGTACTCGAGACGCGTGCGGCCACGGCCGTCCGATGCCATGTCGAGCATTTCGCCCTTGCGGCGGCCAAGTTCTTCCATTACGCCGCCCTGGTGGGTGTCTTCCATGTCGACGGTCAGATTTTCGTACGGCTCGTGCTTCTCGCCGTCGATTTCCTGCATCACGACGCGCGGACGCGACACGGCCAGCTCGTAGCCTTCGCGGCGCATGTTTTCGACCAGAATGGTCAGGTGCAGCTCACCGCGGCCGGCCACTTCGAACGTCGTTTCGTCGCCGGTATCGCGCACGCGCAGCGCGACGTTGTGATTCAGTTCCTTCATCAGGCGGTCGCGAATCTGGCGGCTCGTGACGAACTTGCCTTCACGGCCCGCGAGCGGCGACGAGTTGACGAGGAAGTTCATCGTCAGCGTGGGTTCGTCGACGGTGATCATCGGCAGCGCTTCCGGCTGTTCCGGCGAGCAGATCGTCACGCCGATGCCCACTTCCTCGATACCGTTGATCAGCACGATGTCGCCCGCCTCGGCCGAGTCGACCTGCACGCGATCGAGACCCTTGAACGACAGCACCTGGTTGATCTTGCGATTGAGGATTTCGCCTTCCGGGCCCGATCGCACCGCGACGGCCATGCCCGGCTTGATGCGGCCGCGCGTGATACGGCCAATGCCGATACGACCAACGTACGACGAGTAGTCGAGCGACGTGATTTGCAGTTGCAGCGGACCTTCCGGGTCGGCCGGGCGCACCGGCACGTGCTGCAGGATTGCCTCGAACAAAGGACGCATGTCGCCGTCGCGTACATCAGGCGTGAGACCCGCGTAGCCGTTCAGGCCCGATGCGTAGACGATCGGAAAGTCGAGCTGCTCTTCGCTGGCGCCGAGCTTGTCGAACAGGTCGAAGGTCTGGTTGATCACCCAGTCGATCCGCGCGCCCGGACGGTCGACCTTATTGACCACGACGATCGGCTTCAAACCCAGTGCGAGCGCCTTCTTCGTGACGAAGCGGGTTTGCGGCATCGGGCCTTCCACCGCGTCAACGAGCAGCAGCACCGAGTCGACCATCGACAGCACGCGCTCCACTTCGCCGCCGAAGTCGGCGTGCCCCGGCGTGTCGACGATATTGATGTGCGTGCCCTCGTACTCCACCGCGCAGTTCTTCGACAGGATCGTGATGCCGCGCTCTTTTTCGATGTCGTTCGAGTCCATCACGCGCTCGGCGATCTGCTGGTTCTCGCGGAACGTGGAGGTCTGACGGAGGAGCTGGTCGACGAGCGTGGTCTTGCCGTGGTCGACGTGAGCAATGATGGCGATGTTGCGTAGGGCGCGGGTCATAGGAAACCTGAAGACGGTTGAGTGCGCCGCTTGCTTATGCTGCTGGTTGAGGAGCCAAACCACGACAACAAGCCCAAAGCGCACTTTTGGGAACCCAAAATTATAGCACGCACGGATGATCCTTTTCTGGTATTCCCCGATAGACCGTCCGCTCTCCGCGCCTGGGCGAGTTGCGCGAATCGCGCCTTGCCCCGCCCTACGTCATTCGGTACGGTTTGTTGCTTGAGCGCGAAATAATCCTTGCCTAAGCTGTATTAACGCTTGTCGCGTCAATCAACAGCCAGCTATACTAATGCCTAGTCAACCATTGCATTCGCACGAGAATCATGACGCAGCCGTCCAACAAATTCACGCCGGATCCCAGCGAGTACCAGCTCGGCGAAAGCGTCGGCTACCTCATCTCGCGGGTGAAATCGACGCTATCAAACCTGATCACGCAGCGCAGCATGGCCGAACTCGGCATCACCAGCCAGCAAGGCAGCATCCTGTTCATGGTGGCAAGCGGCAAATGCCTGCTCGCGGCTGAGTTGGCGCGTGAATACGGTATCGACGCAAGCGCCGTCACGCGCCTGATCGATCGGCTCGAAAAGCGCGGCCTGCTCACGCGGGTGCGCAGTAACGAAGACCGGCGCGTCGTGCGCCTCGCGTTGACGCCGGAAGGCCATGCGATCGCGGCTCGCATGCCGGCCATTTTCAATGGCGTGCTCGATAACCTGCTGAACGGGTTCACCCCGGAAGAAGTGGGCTTCCTGAAGAGCATGCTGCGTCGCGTGCTCGTTAATTCCGGCGAACACACGGGACTTTCCCGCGACGCCGCAAGCCATCCCGATAGCAAATCGTAATAGCTTGCTTGCTGCGTCCATCAATACATTCCACTCAAAAAAGAGTCGAGCGATGAAATCCCTTTCCCTGTCCGCGCCCGCGCTGTCGAGCCGGGCCGCTGTCGCCGCCGCGGTGACGGCGCTCGCCCTCACGGGGTGCGCGAACTACTTCGGCGTCAAAAGCGACAAGCAGATCGCGTCGCCGACGCAGTACGAGTCGACGCAGAGTCTGCCCAACGAGGGCGGCCAGTGGCCATCGCTCGACTGGGCCAACCAGTTCGGCGACCCGCAACTGCCGAAGCTGATCGCGGAAGCGCTCGAGGGCAGCCCGTCGATCGCCCAGGCGCAAGCGCGGCTCGCAAAGGCTTCGTCGTATATCGAAAGCTCGCGCGCAGCGCTGTTCCCGAAGGTCAGCGCGAGCTATTCGTGGACCCGCGAGCTGTACTCGGCAAACTCCCTTTACCCGCCTCCGTTCGGCGGCACCTGGTATAGCGAGAACAACGTGCTCGCGAGCGCGTCGTGGGATCTCGACCTGTGGGGCAAGAACCGTCAGCGGCTCGGCCAGGCCGTGTCGCAGCAGAAAGCCGCCGAGGCCGATATGCAGCAGGCGCGCGTGACGCTCGCCGCGTCGGTCGCGAGCACCTACAACCAGCTCTCGCAGCTGTATTCGTTTCGCGACATCGCCGCGCGTGAAATCGCGAACCGCCAGGACGTCGGCCGTATCACGAATGACCGCGTGACGGCCGGCCTCGACACCAACGTCGAGAAGCAGACCGCCGCCGGCAACGTCGCGACGAGCCAGTCGAACCTGACCGACCTCGACGGACAGATCACCGTCGTGCGCTACCAGTTGGGCGCGCTGCTCGGCAAAGGCCCGGACCGTGGCCTGCAGATCGACAAGCCGGTGCTCACCGGCGGCGACGTGGTCGCTCTGCCGGACAACATCCCGGCCGACCTCGTGGCGCGTCGCGCGGACATCGTCGCCGCGCGCTGGCAGGTCGAAGCCGCGATGCATGACGTGAAGGAAGCGAAAGCCGAGTTCTACCCGGACGTGAATCTCGCGGCCGGCTTCGGCTTCGACGCGTTCGGCTGGGGCCGTTTCCTGACCGCGTCGAGCCGTCAGATCCAGTTCGGCCCGGCGATCCATCTGCCGATCTTCGACGCCGGCGCGTTGCGCGCGCAGTTGAAGGGCCGCTACGCCGACTTCGAGGGCGACGTCGCGAACTACAACCAGACGCTGATCAACGCGCTGCAGGACGTCTCGACGCAGGTGTCGTCGATCCGCTCGATCGACCGTCAGGAGGGTGACGCCCAGCGCGCGCTCGACGCGTCGAGCAAGGCGTACCAGCTCGCCGTAATCCGCTACAAGGCCGGCCTGTCGCCGCAGCTGCAGGTGCTCAACGCCGACGAAAACCGCCTTGCCGCCGAGCAGACGGTCACGGGTCTGCAGATGCGCCGCCGTAGTCTGCAGATCGGTCTGATCAAGGCACTGGGCGGCGGCTTCGACGCAACCCAGACCGGTCTCGTCGTGCCGACCGATGCTCCCGCATCGGCCAACGCCGCAAACCACGCCGCGAACCACGCCACGAGCACCGCCGCGAACTGAGCGAGCCCGCCCGCGCCGACGCACACGCATACACACGAACACTCGAATAAACGACGACGTTCAAAAGAACCCGGAGCACATCAATGAGCACCCCCCAGCAGCCCGCCACTCCACCGCAAGCGGCGAACAACGGCAAACGCAAGCGCATGATGACGCTGCTCGTCATCGTGATCCTGATTGCCGCGGTCGCGTACGGCCTGTACTACTTCCTCGTCGCGCGCTTCCATGAAGACACCGACGATGCCTACGTGAGCGGCAACGTCGTGCAGATCACCCCGCAGGTCACGGGCACCGTGATCGCGGTCAACGCGGACGACACCCAGGTCGTCAAGGCCGGCGACCCGCTCGTCGTGCTCGACCCGGCCGACGCGCGCGTCGCACTCGAACAGGCCGAGGCCAATCTTGCGCAGGTGGTGCGCCAGGTGCGCGGTCTGTTCGCCGACGACAGCCAGTACGAAGCGCGGGTCGCGGCGAGCCAGGCCGATCTGTCGCGCGCCCAGGACGACCTGAAGCGCCGTATGACGATCGCGCAGACCGGCGCGGTATCGCAGGAAGAAATTTCGCACGCACGCGACTCCGTGAAGAGCGCGCAAGCCGCGCTCGACGCCGCCAAACAGCAACTCGCGGCAAACCGCGCGCTGACCGCGAACACCACGATCGCCGATCACCCGAACGTGCAGGCCGCCGCCGCGAAGCTGCGCGACGCATACCTGAACCACGCTCGCAATACTCTGCCGGCGCCGGTCACAGGCTATGTCGCAAAACGCTCGGTGCAGGTCGGCCAGCGCGTATCGCCCGGCTCGCCGCTGATGGCGATCGTGCCGCTGCATGACGTGTGGGTCGAGGCGAACTTCAAGGAAGTGCAACTGAAGCACATGCGCATCGGCCAGCCAGTAGAACTGACGGCCGACGTCTACGGCTCGTCGGTGCCGTATCACGGCAAGGTGGTCGGCTTCTCGGCCGGCACGGGTTCGGCGTTCTCGCTGCTGCCCGCGCAGAACGCGACCGGCAACTGGATCAAGGTCGTGCAGCGTCTGCCGGTGCGTATTTCGCTCGATCCGCAGGAACTGGAGAAGCATCCGCTGCGTATCGGTCTGTCGATGCAAGCTGACGTGAACATCAAGGACGACACCGGCGGCCAGCTCGGTCAGGCGCCGTCCACGGCTTACCAGACCAACGTCTTCGACAAGTACGGCGCGGAAGCCGATGCGGAAATCGCGCGCATCATCTCGGAAAACGCCGGCACGAACGCGAACGGCGGCGCGCAGAAGTCGACCGCGGCGAGCGCCGCGGCCGCCGCGAAACCGGCGGCCCATAAGAGCTGAGGGTCCGCCCGATGATTCATGGAAGGCTCTTTTAATGGCTCAGGCTCAGGCGCAAGTCCCTCACCCGCCGCTCGAGGGCGCGCAACTGGTGATCGGCACCATCGCGGTGTCGCTCGCCGTGTTCATGAACGTGCTCGACACGTCGATCGCGAACGTGTCGATCCCGTCGATTTCCGGCGACCTCGGCGTATCGTCCGACCAGGGCACGTGGGTGATTACGTCGTTCGCGGTGGCCAACGCGATCTCGGTACCGCTGACCGGCTGGCTCACCGACCGCATCGGCCAGGTGCGGCTGTTCATGGCGTCGATCGTGCTGTTCGTGCTGTCGTCATGGATGTGCGGGCTGTCGCCGAACCTGCCGTTCCTGCTTGCGTCGCGCGTGCTGCAAGGCGCGGTGGCCGGCCCGATGATCCCGCTGTCGCAGACGCTGCTGCTCGCGAGCTATCCGCGCGCGAAGGCGCCGATGGCGCTATCGATGTGGGCGATGACCACGCTGATCGCACCGGTTGCCGGTCCGATCCTCGGCGGCTGGATTTCCGACAACATCTCGTGGCCGTGGATCTTCTACGTCAACATTCCCGTCGGCGCGGTCGCGGCCGCCGCGACGTGGATGATCTTCCGTAACCGCGATTCGGTCATCAGGAAGGCGCCAATCGACGGCGTCGGCCTCGGTCTTCTGATCGTCTGGGTCGGCTCGCTTCAGGTGATGCTCGACAAGGGCAAGGACCTCGACTGGTTCTCGTCGACGACGGTCGTCGTGCTCGCGCTCGTCGCGGTGATCGCGCTCGCGTTTTTTATCGTGTGGGAGTTGACGGCCGAGCATCCGGTGGTTGATCTGTCGCTGTTCAGCCGACGCAATTTCACCGGCGGCACGATCGCGCTGTCGATCGGCTATGGGCTTTACTTCGGCAATCTCGTGCTGTTGCCGCTGTGGCTCCAGACCGATATCGGCTACACGGCGACCGAAGCCGGACTCGTGATGGCACCCGTCGGTGTGTTCGCGATCCTGTTGTCGCCGCTGACCGGCAAGGTGCTGCCGCGTACCGATCCGCGCTATATCGCGACGCTGTCGTTCCTGATTTTCGCGCTGTGTTTCTGGATGCGCTCGCGTTATACGACGGGCGTCGATACGTACTCGCTGATGCTGCCCACGCTGATTCAAGGTATCGGTATGGCCGGCTTCTTTATTCCGCTCGTGTCGATCACGCTGTCGGGCTTGCCGGGCCATCGGATTCCGGCGGCCTCGGGGCTGTCGAACTTCGTGCGGATCATGTGCGGCGGTATCGGCACGTCGATCTTCCAGACCGCCTGGGATCACCGCACGATCATGCATCACGCGCAACTGACCGAACAGGCGAATGCTTACAACCCAGTGTTCGGTCAATCGATTCATCAGATGGGCGCGGCGGGCCTGGATCAGCAGCAGACCTACGGTCTCTTCAACACCATGGTCACGCAGCAGGCCGCGCAGCTCGGCGTAAACGATCTGTTCTTCATTTCGGCCGGTATTTTTGTCGCGCTGATCGCGCTGATCTGGATCACGCGGCCGGAACGGGCAGGCGGCGATGCGGGAGCGGCGGCGGCCGCGGCACATTGAGGGGGGCGTTTGTGGTGTTGCTTTAGTTCGACACCGCTCCACCGGAGGGCATGATCGAAACGGGATCGCTCGATGGCGATCCCGTTTTTTTATTGTCCGCGCCGGGCTGGCAAAACGGCGACCTCTAGCTCTCCGTCGTCACGATCAGACGGTCGGGCGCGAGCACGCCTTCGCCCGGCTTCGCGACCCCCAGAAGCCGCCCCTGCGCCGAGTACACCCTCACGCGCGGGGCATTCACCGCGTCGGCGGCGATCGTCAGCGACGACAGCTTCAGGCGCTGGCCATGAAGGAAGCGGCGCGTGTCATCGTCGTTCAGACAGACCTGCGGGAACGTCGACAGCAGCGCGTCGACCGGTTGCAGCCATGCGTCGCGTTCGAGTTCAGTCGCGTCGGACAACGCGTCGAGCGTGACCGAATGCTCGAGCGTCAGCGCGCCGACGCCCGTGCGCCGCAGCGCGACCAGATGCGCGCCGCAGCCGAGCGCTTCGCCGATATCCTCGGCAAGCGTGCGCACATAGGTGCCCTTGCTGCACGTCACGCGAAACGTCACATCCGGCAACGCGCACGCAATCAGCTCGAGCGCGCGAATCGTCACCTGCCGCCCTTCCCGTTCGACCGTCTGGCCGGCGCGCGCGTACTCGTACAGCGGCTTGCCATCGCGCTTGAGCGCCGAGTACATCGGCGGAATCTGAACGATCTCGCCGATGAATTTCGGCAAAGCCGCCCGCACCGCAGCTTCGTCGCAGTCGACGGCACGGATGTCGAACGCCTCGCCTTCGGCGTCGCCTGTGGTCGTGCGGATACCGAGGCGCATCGTCGCCTCGTAGGTCTTGTCGGCTTCGAGCAAGTCTTGCGAAAACTTGGTGGCCTCGCCGAAACACAGCGGCAGCAGGCCGGTTGCCAGCGGATCGAGCGTGCCGGTGTGGCCCGCCTTTTTCGCCAGATAAAGACGTTTCGCGCTAACCAGCGCGTCGTTGCTCGACAGGCCGAGCGGCTTGTCGAGCAGGAGCACGCCATCGAGCGCGCGACGCGGCACGCGGGGGCGTTGAGGTGCGGTCATGTCGAGGGAGGCAGAACGTTCGGGAAATGCGAAAAAAGGCGCCGCGCGCTACATGGAACGCCACGGCACGGCAGACGCTCAGTCGTCTTTCGCGCGCGTGGAATTTGCCTCGTCGATCAGACGCGACATCTCCACGGCGCGCTCGATCGTCTTGTCGTAGTGGAAATGCAGCGTCGGCACCGTGTGGATATGCAGGCGCTTGAACAGCAGATTGCGCAGATGGCCGGCAGCGTGCGTCAGCGCTTCGAGCGTTTGCTGCGGGTCGCCCGTCAGCGTCGTGAAGTAGACCTTTGCGTGCGCGTAGTCGGGCGTTAGCTCGACGCTCTGAAATGTGACGATGCCGATGCGCGGATCCTTGACCTCGCGCAGAAGCTCAGCCAGGTCGCGCTGGATCTGATCGGCGATCTGCACGTTGCGATTGGGAGTAGTACGTTTCTTAGGCATGGTGTTGTGTGCTCCGCTAAGACGGATGCAAAAAATTGGTTCGCGCGAGCCGTGTTCGATATTCGTTCGATACGACGGCGTCGCGGTCGCCGCGGCGGGGTGAGAGTCCATTTGCGACGAACGCGGCAACCAAGCCAGCAACAAACTCGACACTGTGGGCTCAAAAACAACGGGCGGAGCGGGCGTCAAGCCCGTTCCGCCCGCTGTGCCGTGCCGCGCGAATTACAGCGTACGCGCGACTTCGGTGACCTCGAAGACTTCGAACTGATCGCCTTCGACGATATCGTTGAAGTTCTTGATCGACATACCGCACTCGAAGCCCTGACGGACTTCTTTCACATCGTCCTTGAACCGCTTGAGCGAATCGAGTTCGCCCGTGAAGATGACGACGTTGTTGCGCAGCACGCGCACCGACGACGAGCGCTTGACGAAACCATCCGTGACCATACAGCCGGCCACCGTGCCGACCTTCGGCACCTTGAATACCTGGCGTACTTCGACCGTGCCCGTCACGACTTCGCGCTTCTCCGGCGCCAGCATGCCCGACATTGCTGCCTTCACGTCATCCACGGCGTCGTAGATGATGTTGTAGTAGCGGATGTCGACGCCATTAGCTTCCGCGAGCTTGCGAGCCTGCGCATCCGCGCGGGTGTTGAAGCCGATGATGACCGCCTTCGACGCCGTCGCGAGATTGACGTCCGACTCGCTGATGCCGCCGACCGCTCCGTGCACGATCTGCACGCGTACTTCGTCGGTGGAGAGCTTCTGCAGCGACTGCACCAGCGCTTCCTGCGAACCCTGCACGTCGGCCTTGACGATGAGCGGCAAGTACTGCACTTCGCCCTCGCCCATCTGCTCGAGCATGTTCTCGAGCTTCGCGGCCTGCTGCTTTGCGAGCTTGACGTCGCGGAACTTGCCCTGACGGAACAGCGCAACTTCACGCGCCTTGCGCTCGTCCGGCATCACGATCACTTCTTCGCCAGCCTGCGGCACTTCCGACAGACCCTGGATTTCGACCGGAATCGACGGACCCGCGGACTTGGTCGGCTTGCCGGTTTCGTCGAGCATGGCACGCACGCGACCGTAGGCGCTGCCTGCCAGCACGACGTCGCCGCGGTTCAGCGTACCTGACTGGACGAGGATCGTTGCTACCGGACCCTTACCCTTGTCGAGCTTCGCTTCGATGACGAGACCCTTGGCCGGCGATTCGACCGGTGCCTTCAGCTCCAGCACCTCGGCCTGCAGCAGCACGTTTTCGAGCAGATCGTCGATGCCCGCGCCGGTCTTCGCCGACACCGGCACGAACGGCGAGTCGCCGCCGTACTCTTCCGGCACGACGCCTTCCGTGACGAGCTCCTGCTTCACGCGCTCCGGATTCGCTTCCGGCTTGTCGATCTTGTTGATCGCGACGACGAGCGGCACGCCGCCAGCCTTCGCGTGGGAGATCGCTTCCTTCGTCTGCGGCATCACGCCGTCGTCGGCGGCCACCACCAGGATCACGATATCGGTCGCCTTCGCACCGCGGGCACGCATTGCCGTAAAGGCTTCGTGACCCGGCGTGTCGAGGAACGTGATCACGCCGCGCGGCGTTTCGACGTGGTAGGCGCCGATGTGCTGCGTAATACCGCCCGCTTCGCCTGCCGCAACCTTCGCGCGGCGGATGTAGTCGAGCAGCGAGGTCTTGCCGTGGTCGACGTGGCCCATCACCGTGACGACCGGCGGACGTGGCAGCGCTTCGGCGTCGCTCGCTTCGCCTTCGACCAGCATGGCTTCCGGATCGTCCAGCTTCGCCGCGAGCGCATGGTGGCCCAGTTCCTCGACGATGATCATCGCCGTTTCCTGGTCCAGCATCTGGTTGATCGTGACCATCTGGCCGAGCTTCATCATCACCTTGATGACTTCCGAAGCCTTCACCGCCATCTTGTGCGCGAGATCCGCGACCGTGATGGTTTCCGGCACATGCACTTCACGCACGATCGGTTCGGTCGGCGCCTGGAACGTGGTGTTCTGCTCCTGATGCTTGCCACGCCCCTTCGGACCGCCGCGCCAGCCACGATCGACGCCGCCGCTCGAATCGCCGCGCGTCTTGATGCCGCGGCGCTTCGCTGCGTCGTCCTGCCAGCCGCTCTTACCGCCGCCCGGCTTCTTCTTGTCGCCCGCCGACGGTGCGCTCGCGGGCGCCGGAGTCGCGGCGGTTGCCGGCTTTCTCGCTGCCGGGCGCGCCGGTGCTTCACCAGCCGGACGCGCCGGCTTATGGAGCGTGCCCTTGGCTTCGGCCGCCTTGGCCGGCTCGGCGGGCTTCGGTGCCGGTTCCGGCGCCTTCACCTGCGCCTTGCGCGGCGTGTTCATCATTTCGCGAATCGCGCGCGCTTCGGCTTCGGCCGCCGCGCGGCGCTTGGCGATTTCTTCCTGTTCGGCGCGCGCCTTTTCGGCGGCCACGCGCGCGGCGTCTTCCGCTTTCTTCGCGGCTTCGCGTTGCGCGGCGCGTTCCGCTGCCGCGCGTTCGTCGTCCTGCTCGTTTGCCTTCTCGGCAACCGGTGCAGCGGCTTTCGCCGCCGCCTGCTGGGCCTTCTCGCGAGCCGCCGCCTCGGCCGCAACCGATGCGCGCTTCTTTGCATCTTCTTCCGCGCGCTGACGCTCGGCTTCCGCGGCCTTCTCGCGCGCCTGACGGTCGACTTCTTCGCGCTCGAGCTGTTCCTGGCGCGCCTTCAGCTCCTGCGCCTGCTTTTCGAGCAGCTCAGCTTCGTGACGTGCTTCTTCCTCACGACGCTGCAGTTCGAGATCTTCTGCGTCGGCGTTCTCGGCCACATGATTCGATGCATCCCCGCCTTCCGCGACAGTCTCGTCGCGGCGGACGAACGTGCGCTTCTTGCGCACCTCGACCTGAATGGTGCGAGCTTTGCCCGTCGCATCGGACTGCTTGATCTCCGACGTATGCCGTTTCGTCAGCGTGATCTTGCGCTTGTCTGCATCAGTCGAGCCGTGAGACTTGCGCAAGTGGTCGAGCAGACGCGCCTTGTCCGTTTCGGACAAGGAGTCGGCTTCGCTCGCTTTTGTGACGCCAGCTGCCTGCAGCTGCTCAAGCAGCACGCCTGCAGGCATTTTCAGTTCCGCGGCAAATTGGGCTACGTTGTTACTCGCCATTCATTCCTCTTAATGCAAGGACCGATTCCTTGCGGTTAGCATCGGGTCATGCGGCCTGACGGCCGCGTTCAATTCAGTGCGCCATGGTCATTTCTCACTGGAACCAGTGTTCACGTGCTTTCATGATCAACGCCTTAGCGGCATCCTCTCCCATCCCAGTCATCTCGACCAGTTCATCCACGGCCAGCTCGGCGAGTTCGTCGCGCGTCTGGATCTGATGTTCGGCCAGTTTCGCGAGCAGGTCGGCGTCCATGCCGTCCAGGCTCTTCAGGTCGAGCGCTACATTCTCGACCTTTTCTTCGTTCGCGATCGCCATCGTCAACAGCGCGTCGCGCGAGCGGTTGCGCAGTTCGTGAACGGTGTCTTCGTCGAATGCCTCGATTTCGAGCATTTCGTTGAGCGGCACGTAGGCGATCTCTTCGAGGCTCGTGAAGCCTTCGTCGATCAGGATATCGGCGACTTCCTCGTCGACATCGAGACGCGCCATGAACAGGTCGCGCAGGACGCCGCGCTCCTGATTCTGCTTCTGCGCAGATTCGTCCGGCGTCATGATGTTGATCTGCCAGCCGGTGAGCTCGCTGGCAAGCCGCACGTTCTGGCCGCTGCGGCCGATCGCGACCGCGAGTTCGTTCTCGTCGACGACGACGTCCATCGAATGCTTTTCTTCATCGACGACGATCGACTGCACGGCTGCCGGCGCGAGCGCGCCGATCACGAACTGGGCGGGGTCTTCCGACCATAGCACGATGTCGACGTTTTCGCCACCGAGCTCGTTGCGTACGGCCTGCACGCGCGAGCCGCGAATACCGACGCAGGTGCCGATCGGATCGATGCGCTTGTCATAAGCCACCACGCCGATCTTCGCGCGCACGCCCGGATCGCGAGCCGCCGCTTTAATCTCGAGCAGGCCCTGCTCGATTTCCGGCACTTCCATCTCGAACAGCTTCATCAGGAATTCCGGCGCCGTACGCGACAGCTCGATCTGCGGACCACGCGCGGTGCGGTCGACCTTTGCGATATACGCGCGCACGCGGTCGCCCACCCGAAGGTTTTCCTTCGGGATCAGCTGGTCGCGGCGCAGCAACGCTTCGACGCGGCCCGATTCGACGATGAAGTTGCCCTTGTCGAGGCGCTTCACCGAGCCGGTCATGATGTGTTCGCCGCGCTCGAGGAAGTCGTTCAGGATCTGCTCGCGCTCGGCGTCGCGCACCTTCTGCAGGATCACCTGCTTGGCGGCCTGCGCGCCGATACGGCCGAATTCGATCGACGGCACCGGCTCCTCGATGAACTCGTCGAGCTGAATATCGGGCTGCTGCTCGCGCGCCTCGAACAGCAGAATTTCCTGATCCGGTTCCTGCAGACCTGCTTCGTCCGGCACCACCTTCCAGCGGCGAAACGTTTCGTGCTCGCCGCTTTCACGGTCGATGTGGACACGGATATCCGCATCTTCTTCGAAGAGTTTCTTGGAGGCCGAAGCGAGAGCCGCTTCGAGCGCGGCAAATACCACGTCCTTATCGACATTCTTCTCGCGTGCCAGCGCATCCACCAGCATCAACACTTCGCGACTCATTGTTTGCGGCTCCTAAAGTCAACTTTCGGAACAAGGCGCGCCTTGTCCATGTCCGCGAGCGTGAAATCGAGCATCGCGGCCCCTTCTTTTCCTTCAAATTCCAGACCGATCGTCTCGCCTTGCGGAGCATGCAAAATGCCCCGGTACGATTTCCGACCGTCCAATGGCTTTTTCAGTGTGATAACCGCTTCGCTGCCCGCGAAACGTTCAAAATCCGCCAGTTTCTTCAGCGGGCGATCGAGACCGGGTGACGATACTTCGAGCCGCTCGTAATCGATATTTTCGACCGTCAGAACGTGCTGGAGCTGACGCGTAACTTTCTCGCAGTCTTCGATTGCGATGCCGGCTGGCTGGTCGATATAGATACACAACATGCCGCGCCCGGTGCGCTCGAGATCGACGAGCTCGTAGCCGAGTCCCACGACCGTGGTTTCAATCAGTTCCGTCAGTTGCACAGTGCCCTCTTAGATGTTCGCGCAGCGAGCCTCGCCTCTTCTGCAAACAACCAATGCGGGCCGCGCGCCAAGCCGGCGCACGTTCGTGCGAACCCGAGATGCCGAACCACGATGAACTGAGCGGCAAAAAAAAATGGGCTGAACGCCCATCATCTTATTGCCGGTGGTCGCACCTGAGCCGCACATGAAACCGTACGCCCAGCGACTTCGCGATTGTAGCCATTTTCCGGCCCAAACGCAATCCGCGGAACGCCGGGCGATGCGCATTTCCGCTTGATTTGATAGGAATCTTTCGACAATGTGGCGGCAAATCCGGGCTTTTGCAAGGTCGCCCGAGCCGTCGGGAAGGGGAGCCGGACGGGCTACGCCAACACTTTGCGGCGATGCGTCCTGTCGGTCTTCAGCGCAGTTTCGCACGGCGTTTGACGCATCGGAACGCCGTGCGAACGCGGCAAACAAGAGGCGGCATAAAATCGCCAAAAACGATAAACGGCTCGGCCGGGAAGCACTCGACATTGCTAGTCAGTATGCAGTATGACTCCCGTGAGGCAATGGCTGGCCCGCCGTAAGGAATCAAGCGCGGGTTAGCATTGCAGCCAGAGCAGCACAGTGCGGACACGGCCGCTCCCGGCGATTTCCGGCACGGAGGCCAGCATGGAAGACGACAGCACGCTGTGCGTCGGTCTCGATGTACACAAGGACTCGATCACAGTCGCGTATGCGCCGGGCTCGGGCGAAGTCGAACTGCTGGGCAAGATCGGTATGACGCAGGCTGATATCGATCACCTGTGCAGGCGCCTGCAGTCGAAAGTGCGGCACATCTGCGTTGTCTGCGAGGCCGGTCCATGCGGCTACGGACTTTACCGGCAGTTCGTGCAGAAGGGATTCGGGTGCATCGTGTGCGCCCGATCGCTGATTCCGAAAAAACCGGGTGAACGGGTCAAGACTGAGCGGGGTAATGCGATCAAGCTTGTGCGGTCTTTGCGCGCCGGTGACCTCTCCGCGGTGTACGTGCCGAGCGACGACGACGAAGCGTTCCGCGATCTGGCACGGATGTGGCTGGCGCCAAAGACGACCTGAAGCGCGCACGGCAACGCGTGAAGGCCTTTCTACTCTCGCTTGGGACGAGTAACCCGCGACCAGGCTACGCAACGGACTACTGCATCCGACTTGCGGTTCCAGATAGCGGCAGGCTCATTGGGCGGACATCTTTAGTGCGGTACCCAACCCGCGGATATCAGCTTGATCCACCGCCGAAATGTACTGCTACGCCGCCCTGAGGAAATTCCGGCAACATGAATTCGAGAAACTAAAAACCCGATCCCGATTGACACCGGGAGTCATATCAGCCTGGCAGGTCATGCGAACTGCACCAAAGGGTATGGCCGTTCAACGGCCACCCCTCAAACGCGGTACAGCGCCCCGCTCAACGGCCGCGCGAGCGACCGCGCGCCGTGCCGCCGCCACGATTCGCGCCGCCCGAACCCGCGTTGCCGCCGGCACGGTTGGCGTTGCCGCCACGATTGCCACCCGGCCCGCGATTGCCGCCGCTGTCGCCGGACGCGCCGGCACGCTTGCCGCCAGTGCGCGCACGGTTGCCGTTGGGCGACGACGCGCGGTTGCCGTCGACGTCGCGGCCGCGCTGCCCCCCGGCGCCGCGATTGCCCACACCGACACCAGAACCAGTGCCGCCCCCCATGCCCGCGCCGAAGCCACCGCCCGCCGCGCCACGGCGACCCTGTCCGCGCGGCTGCTGCTCGAAGCGGCTGTGCGACATCAACACCGGCTCGCGGTTGATAAAGCCCATCGACGTCTGCATCGGATCCGGCTGACGACGCTCCGGCGCCGCATTGCGGCTACCGCGCTCCTCAGCCGGCGCCTTCAGGCCGACCGATGCCATCAGTGCGCGCACCTGATTGTCCTCGAGTTCTTCCCAGCGGCCGCGCTTCAGACCACGCGGCAGGGAGATCGGGCCGTGGCGCGTACGGATCAGCCGGCTGACCATCAGGCCGGCCGCTTCGAACATGCGGCGTACTTCGCGATTCCGCCCTTCGGCGAGCGCGACGTGGTACCAGTGATTCGTGCCTTCGCCGCCGCCGTCGCGGATGCGCAAGAAATTCGCCGGGCCGTCCTCGAGTTCGACGCCGTTTAGCAGCTTCTGACGCATACCCTCGGCGAGTTCGCCGACGACACGCACCGCGTATTCGCGCTCGACGCTATAACGCGGATGCATGAACCGGTTCGCGAGATCGCCCGAGGTGGTCAGCATCAGAAGACCTTCGGTGTTGAAGTCGAGACGCCCGACCGCGACCCACTTGGCGGTTTTCATCGGTGGCAGCTTGTCGAACACCGATGGACGGCCTTCCGGGTCCGCGTGGCTGACGATTTCGCCGGTCGGTTTGTGGTACAGCAGCACGCGCGGCGGCTTGCTGGCGAGCCTGCGCTTGACCGGCTTGCCGTTGATGCGGACCTGGTCGGTCGGCATGATGCGCTGGCCGATGTGCGCCGGTTCGCCGTTCACCGACACGCGGCCGGCGATGATCAGCTCTTCCATGTCGCGGCGCGAGCCCATGCCCGCCTCGGCGAGCACCTTGTGCAGCTTCGGCGCGTCGTCATCGGGCGACAGCACGCGCTTCGGGCCCGCTGCCTGGCCACGGCGCAGCATCGGCGCGCGTACGCCGCCAGTCGTGGTGTTGTCGGCATCGAATGCGGGCGACGTCACGTATGAGAACAGATCGTCCTGAGCTGACTCCGCTGCCGCATCGGCGCCGCGGCGATTCTGGCGCTGGCCCTCACGTTGACCTTCGCGCGGCTGACGTTCGCGCTGGTCTTCGCGTGATACGCCCTCGCGCTTCGCACCGCCAGCGTTACGACGCCCGCCCTGTTTCGCGCCCGCGTCCTTGCGCGGCGTGCGCACCTGGGCGACGACCTCGCCGTCCGGCGGCGTTTCGGCGACGACCGGCGCGCCTTGCGCGGGCGCGCCCTCGGCTGCCTTCGTCTTCGCGCCGGCGCGGCGTCGCGCGATCAGGCTGCGCGGCCCGCGACGCAGACCGCGGCGGGGGCGCTCTTCGCCCTCTGCTTCCGGGCCATGAGCCGGGCGCTCGCCCTCGCCTGCCGCCGCTTGCGTAGTGCGTTCGTCGGTCCGCGCCGACGGCACGGGGCGCTCGGATTCGGACGAATCGGTGTCGTGGGTATGTGTCAAAACAACCTCAAAATGTCAGGTCGCGCGCGCCCGTTGCGGGCGCGGCAAAAAAGTTCGGTTACGTCAGGCGCTGCGCGACTCGGTTTCGTCGTCGGTCAGAAAACCTGCGTCCTGCGCGGCATCGCGGCGATCCTCGGGATCGCCGTGCGCCGCCTCGATCGGATTCGGCTCGGCAACGTGCTCCGTATTGCGAGCTACGCCCGAGCCGTGCGCGGGTGTTGCCGGATCGGTCTGGGCGACCGGATCGTAATGCTGTGCCGAGCCGGCGACGCTGGCATGCGCTGCCGCGGGTGCCGGTTCGGGCTGTTGTTGCGTGTCGTGCGGCGCGCTCGACGCGTCTGACGCATTCGTCGTGCCGGCCTGCCCGGTCGCTTCCGCGGGGGGCTCCGGTTCGAGCGTCGACTCGGCTACCGTCTCGGGAGGCGCTGCTTCAAATCCCGACGCGGCGTGCTGCGCCGCTTCCGGCGGAGCCGGCTCGCCAGCCTCACCCGCGATGACGTGCCCGGCATCCTGCACCGGCTGCTGCATGCTTTGCGCGTCGCCCTCGGCAAACTCGATCGCGTGCTGACCCAGCAGATCCGCGTTCAGTTGTGCGGACGGATCGGCAAGCGGAGGCAACTCGTCAAGCGCCGTTAGACCAAGGTCATCGAGGAACTGGCGCGTGGTCGCATACAGCGCCGGACGCCCCGGCACGTCGCGATGACCGATCACCTCGATCCAGCCGCGATCCTCGAGCTGCTTGACGACCTGCGTATTCACCGTCACACCGCGAATTTCTTCGATATCGCCCCGTGTCACCGGTTGCCGGTAGGCAATGATCGCGAGCGTTTCGAGCACCGCGCGCGAATATTTCGGCGGTTTTTCCGGATGCAACCGATCCAGGTACGAACGCATCGCGGGCTTGCTTTGAAACCGCCAGCCCGATGCCAGCCCGACCAGCTCCACACCGCGCCCAGACCAGTCCCGCTTCAGGTCTTCGAGCAAGGTCCGAACAGTGTCCGCCGACACGCCGTCGGCAAAGAGCTTGCGCAACTCGCCGAGCTTTAACGGCTCCTGCGCGCAGATCAAGGCAGTCTCGAGGACGATCTTCGCCTCTTGGGTATTCATGCAGCTAGGTCAGACCCTGTGGTCAAAGAACCGGATCAAACAGACGATGTGGAACTGAAGACGCGCTCGCCCGATTCTGATCGGTCATATTGATGGGAGCACGCACCGGGGGGTGGCGAACAGACTTATCGAGCCAGACCCAGCCGGACGGAGCGGCGAAATTCCTGAAAGGAATCGCGTGACTGAGCGCCATATTACGCAAAAACGACCGGGGCGTAAAGCCGCGATCTGCCGTGCATCTTCTGCTGCGGCGCCGACCGGTGTAGCCGCGCCCGCCCGGGTCGAGTCGACAGCAAGAAGATTCTCACGATTCGCAGCTTTTCGCCGCTCGCGGTGCGTCAACACGAAGCGCGGGGGGCGTACGAGGCCGCATGATCAGGCCCCGGCGTGGCGCGCCAGAAACCGCGTCAAGCGCTCGACGCCGGCATCGAGCCGCACCGTATCGCACGCATAGCACCAGCGCACGAACCCCTCGCCCTGCGGCCCGAACGCGCTGCCCGGTGCCACGCCGAGCCCGACCTCCCGCACCATCGCCTTGCACAAATCGAGACTGCGCGTCGAGCCCGGCATCGAGAAGAACAGATACATCGCGCCCAGCGGGGCCTTCACATCGACGCCGGGAACCGCCGACAGCGCGCGCACCAGATGATCGCGCGACGTCCTCAGGTCGCGCACCAGCTGCTGCGTAAAACGCTCGCCCTGCTCGAGCGCCGCGATGCCCGCCTGCTGCACGAACGACGGTGCGCACGACGTGTTGTACTCGACCAGCTTCGCCAGGTCGTCCATCAACGCGGTCGGCGCGACGATCCAGCCGAGCCGCCACCCCGTCATCAGCCAGGCTTTCGAGAACGAATTCACGCAGATCACGCGTTCGCCGCGTGTCGCGAGGTCGAGAAACGATGGCGCGGTGCGCACACCGGCCGCCTGGGCGGCGTCATCGCCGGGATAGTAGAGCCGCTCATAGACCTCGTCCGCGACGATCCAGATGCCGTGCCGCCGGCAGTGTTCGAGCACGCTGCGCTGGTCGTCGCGACTCATCACCCAGCCGGTCGGGTTGTTCGGCGAGTTGATCATCAGCATCTTCGTGTCAGGCGTCAGCGCGCTCAGCAATCGCCCGACGTCGAGCTCCCAGCCGCGTTCGCCGTAGCCGAGCGCGACGGTTTCGACATGCGCGCCGAGAATCTTCGGGATTTCGACCAGATTCGGCCATAGCGGCGTCACCGCGACGACGCGGTCGCCGCCGCCGACCACCAGCTGCGCGGCGAGCATCAGCGCGTTGACGCCCGCGCTCGTGACCGCGACGTGCTCGGGCGACGTCGCCCCGTGCAACTCGCTGACGTAGCCCGCAAGTGCCGCGCGCAATGGCGCGATGCCGAGATTGTGCGTGTAAAACGTCGCGCCGGCGGCGAGCGCGGCGCTCGCGGCGTCGCGAATGAATGCGGGTGTGACGCGATCGGACTCGCCGAACCAGAACGGCAGCACGTCGTCGACGCCGAAACCGGCGTTCGCGACTTCACGGATTTGCGATGGACGCAGCGCGCGTACGGCGTCGCGCGCATTCGGGATGGAGGGCACGGGCAGGTCCAATTCGCTCATCGAGGCTTCCGGGTGGGTGAAGGATAAGAGGCTCGAAGCGCAACCGCGAAGGCGTGCGCGATGAAGATGGTAGTTTAGCGCGCCGGGTAACCGGACAGCGGCGCAGCGAGTAGCGGTGGGCGGGCGGTGGGCGGGCGGTGGGCGGCGTGTGGGCGGCGGGCCGCGCCCGGCGCCAATCCACCAGTCGAACGGATCGCAGGCGATCCCGCCCGTTAATTCAACTCCTCGGCCCGGCCCGGCAACTGGCGGATCAGATTCCACACCGCCTCGGCCGCGGGCGACAGCGACCGGTCGCGCCGCCGCACCAGTTCGACGAGGCGTTCCGCGCGCGGCACCAGCGGACGCGCGACCAGCGACGCCCCCGCCGGCAGCGGCAGCGCGAGCCACGGCAGCACGCTGATCCCGACGCCCGCCTCGACGAGCCCGAACACCGTCGCCGAATGGCCCAGTTCCTGCACCACGGTGGCGTTCACGCCCTGCGCCTGCATCACGGCATCGATGAGGGGGCGGCTGCCGGACGCATAATCGAGCATCACGAGTTGCTCGCCGTCGAGGTCCTTCCACGTAACCTGTTTGCGCGCGGCGAGCCGGTGATCGTCACGCGACACGATGCAGAACGAGTCCGTCATCAGCGTCTCGCTGAGCAGATCGTCGTCGGAGAACGGGCCGATGATCACGCCGAAGTCCACTTCACCCGACTTCACCTTGCGCACTACGTCGCTTTGCACGTCGTCGCGCAGCCCAAGCGTCACATAAGGAAACTGCTGTCCGCACGACGCGACTACGCGCGGCATCAGCCGGCACGCGACGGTCGGGCTCGCCGCGACCACCACGCGTCCGCGGCGCTGCTCGCCGATTTCGCGGATCTCGCGCAACGCGTCGTCGAGATCCCCCAGCAGTCGCGACACACTCGCCACGAGGTTGCCGCCTACGTCGGTTAGTTGCACTTCGCGCGTCGTGCGATCGATGAGCTTCAGGCCGATCTCGCTTTCGAGCTCGCGTACGCAGCGACTGACCGCCGACTGCGTGAGGCCGATTTCGTCGCCGGCCCGACTGAAGCTTTGCAAGCGCGCCACCTCGATGAAAACCCTGAGCTGTCGCAGCGTCACATTCATTTGTTGACCTCATCAATAGCGCAGCTTGATGCGCATTGTACGACCAAATACATGCGGCATAGCACCGTCCACGCGGCCGCTGCAATGCAGCAAAAAAGCGCGAACGCACGCCGGCCGGGCTTTTCTGCCCCAGATTGGTGATTGTCCCGATTTGCGAGATGGGTTTTTTGGATTCTTATACGGCCCTGGTTGGCGCCCGCGTTGGCCCGCCGCCACGGGGCTTTCAGGCAATCGGCAGCAGATTGGCACACTTCGTGCGTTGTGAAACGCACAGGGAGGGCGCCATGATGTCCGACGGCAATCCGTGGCAAGCCCGTCCCCTTTGGCACTCGCCTATCGAGTGCGTGAAGAGTGCGCGGCGCGGGGCAGCGCACCGGAGTTAGCTTCGCTGAGGTGAAACATGATGCTGTTCGACGATTTGAGAGATAACGAGTGGGCGCTGGTCGAGGCTTTGTTCTGCGCCGAGCCGGCGCGCAGCGAACGGCGCGGTCGACCGCGCGTGGAAGCTCGGGCGGTGGTCAACGCCGTGCTTTGGGTGTTGTCGACAGGCGAAGGCTGGTCCAAGTTGCCGGGCCGCTACCCGTCCCCCCCGACTTGCCGCCGGCGCTTCGACGAGTGGCAAGCCGATGGCACGCTCGCTGAAATTGTGAAACGGCTTGGCACGAGCGGCCGCGAAATCTCGCTGCGCGGCCGGATCGGCGCAACGGCCGCGAAACCGCCGGCACCGCCGAGCCGCGACCGCCTACGCGGCGCGTTCTGGACCAATCCGGAATCGTGGCGCGCGCCGGTCAAGATGGCCTGACGCGAAACTACGCGGTCACCGGGCGCCTATAGGCGCCCGGTTTTTTATCCAGCCGGCTTTTCCACGATTGCGTGCGCGCCCACGACCCGCCAGCATTCGACGGTCGCCGCGAGACGCTGTCTTCTCCGCTTCGCGCGCCCCTTTCGTCGCGCCTCCCGCACGCCCACCACAGCGCTCCTTGCGCGCTGCCTCAGACTGCCAAACTACCCGATAGCTCCGGGTGAAACATCCATTTACTATTAATTACAACGTGCTTTCGTCCCCCGGCATACGTTAGTACTTATGCAAACAGGCCTTGAGTCGAGGGGCTCGAGGTTGAGGGGGATTTCGAAATGAAACCAATGTCACTGGTGTTGTGCGGCATTGTGATTTCATCGATGGCCGCGCCCGCAATTGCGCAACAACGCCCGCAAGGGTGGAACTGGCGCCCGGACCGCCAAGCCACGCTGGAAGCGTGGCAGCAGAGCGAGGCCCATAATCGCGACTTCACGCCGCCGACGCCGCGTGGCGATCTGCGCGGCGATATCGCCAGCAATGTGCGGGCACGGCCCGATGCGCCGCGTGAGGTTCAGCGGCGGCGATGATTTGCTAAGTCGCCGCTCGGACGGCGCGTGGCGCGACGCGGTCGCCCAGTATCTTGCATTGCGCACTTACGATCGGGGAACCACCGGACGCGGCACCAGTCTGACTTAACGCCATTAGCACAGCGTGGCAGTAGTAATTCCGGTATGCCCGTATCTTCGTGATACGGGCTTTTTTTCGCCCTCGAGGCGTTGATGGCATGAAAGGCGCGCAACGGCAACGACCTGCGCGGATCGCGTCGCCGCCTTGTCAATGGGAAGCCGAGATTCGCCCCCGGACGCGCACGGCGACCGGTCGACGTCAGCGACGGCCCGCCGAGGGGGTGACAGGCCCGGGCGGACAGTGACTCAGTTCAGATAAGCGATGAACCTTGAGCTAAGATCTGACTTCGGCTGTCGCGGCGGACTGCGGTTCGGTCGCGCCGAGAACATAATCGTTCATGCGTTGCGCTGTCCATGTGAGCAGACGCTCGTCGTGCTCGAGCCGCGCAAACTCCGCTTTGCCGCGTTCGGTGAGCACCGCGATGTCGACGGGAGCATGAAAGCCTGGCGCCGGTGCGACGGTTCGCTGACGAACGGTGTCCATCAGCCCCAGCGCGCGAAGATATTGGAAGACACCCGGCCTTCTGGCCCAGGGAACCTGACGATATTGCGCTCGCCGCAGCCCTTCAAGTACCGCTTCGTTGGAATACGTGGTCATCTCACTTCTTTCTTAAAGTGCAGCTATGACACATTCATGCCCACGCGTCACTGCGCCACCGGCGACGCGCGTAGCACCCGCTCCTGGTCGGAAGCTCGCCGCCTGTCTGACGGCGGATTTCCGCCAGGTGCTGCCTGGTCTCGTTTTCGGAACCCCCGTCAGAACGGCATGTTAGCGTTCTCTCCATGAACCGACGATGCAACCGCCGCGGCGCGATGGCAGGCCCGTGGATTTGTCCCGAAAGACATACGTTACCCCATTTAAATTGATTCTATTCACTTTATTAGCGCTTTTTTTTGCAGCAATCGTGCTATGGAAACGTGCGCGCCGGCCGCTCATCGTCTGCATGATCGCGCTGTTCTGGCTGCTCGCGGCCGGCTGGCTGACCGCGCCACTGCTCGATCTGGCGCAGCCGCAACGACAGAGCGCCACGGCCGCCACCTTTGCGCCACGCACCGCGATCATCCTGCTCGGCGGCGGCACGGTCTACGACCACGACCACGTGCTGGTGCCACCGCGCGACGTACTCTGGCGCATCGAGGTCAGCGCGCAGAACTACGCGGCCTGCAAGCGCACGGCGAGCACTTGCCGGGTGATCGTCAGCGGCGGCAATCCGCAGCGGCATAGCGCGACCGAAGCCGACACCTACCTGCCCTATCTGCTGCGTCAGCAGGTGGCGCGCTCGGACATCGTGCTCGAGCGAAGCAGCCGCACGACCTATGAGAACGCGCGCAACGTCTCGGTTATTGTCGGTCAATCACATTACGACACGTTGATACTCGTCACCTCCGCGTATCACATGCCGCGTGCGCTGCTCGATTTTCAGCGCTTCGGCGTCGAGCCGCAGCCGCAGATTTCGAGCGCGCGGCGCGCGCGGATCGGCGTGCTGCCGCGCTTCGCCAATCTCGTGGCCGCGGAGATAGCGTTGCATGAGCTAATCGGCCTCGCGCAATTTCACCTGTATCGCGCGATCGGCTGGTTCTGACGAACGATGTAGGCCGCTCCGCTCTCGCACTCGCACTCGCACTCGAGGACGTCGCGGTTTATTCAACCAGCCTCGAGCTATTACAAAACGTAACAAGTGTTGAGCACGGTTACAAAGCCATCGGCTGGAGAAGAGTTTGCTCGATAGAATGCATTGTCTTTCCCACTGGACAGGCAATACTCGGGTCCACCACCATTCTACGGAGGTAACGATGAAGAAAGTGTCCATGGCGATCCTGGTTTCCTTGTGTGCCGCAGCCGGCGCGGCTCACGCGCAGGACAACGGCATCACGACGAGCACCGATCCGGCGAAGGCCGCCGACGTCGAGCAGCGTGCGCAAGATTTGCAAAACCGCGAGCAGTCGATGGGAAGCGCACCGGCCGCGCCGGCCAAGCATCACAAGATGGCTCCGCATCATCCGAAGAAGGGTGCCGACGCGTCGGGCACCTGAACGACTTCGCGGATCTCGCCTCGCGGCCTCGTCGTGAAGGTGAAAAAGCCGAAGCTGGCAGCGCCGGTTTCGGCTTTTTTTTATTTGTGCGACCCGCTCGCTGCTGGCAAGGCACTCCGAGCGCGCACCGGCTTGGCAAGCCGCCGGCGCTCTGCTCTCTGTATGCTAAAGTCGCGCACCGACCGGCGAGCCGCCGGCATCCCCTAACCCGTGCGCACCCTGGTGCGGAGGACAGCATGAGCAACATCCAGCTTGATATCGAATGGACCGAAGCAGCATCTCGCAAGATCGAAAAACTGATGCCGCGTGGCGGTCAGGAAGCGTACCTCGCGCTGCCGCCCGTCGAATGCCTGCCGATGGAAGGCGACGTGCTGTTTCTCGGCCCGGCTGGCAAGCAGGAGCCGTTCATTGTCGCGGAGCGCCAGTATCACCATGACGGCGACGCCGACTGGACCATCATCCTGATTCTCGATGTCCCGCAAGCAACCCACTGATCGCTGACGGCGCGCCGGCGGCCTCAGGGCCGCCCCACCTGTCCAGCGTGTCCGCGCGCCGCTGACGCCCGCGCCCGAATTCAGGCGATCTTCGACACCACGCGAATCTCCGCGTGCTCGATCCAATCCGCGGCCGCCTTCTTATAAGCCTGGATATGCGCGGATTTCGCATGCGCCGCGAGCGCATCCTGGCTTTCCCACCGCTCGATGAACACGAACCGGCGCGGCTCCTGCACGTCGCGCCAGAATCCGCCCGGCAGAGCAGTGCCAAGCTCGCCGCCCGAATGGCCGCATCAGCGCCTACAGCGGCACTAGCATGTGAGCACCGTCGGCCTGGAGTTTGGCGGGCGACCACTGGGCGCCCTGCTACCCTCGGCGTGGTACGGTAACTCATTGCGATTGAGAATCGGTTTCGCGCGTGGCAACCGCGCGGGACGCTCCGGCGCATGACCGCAACGGATTGCCGCACGGCCGTAGGCAGCCGTTTTGCAGACAATTTTCGCGCCCATGCGTTTGTGATAACCCGCACATTGTCGCGCGCTGCAAACTGCTAGACTCATTTTGACCAATTCGCCGGAGTCCAGCGTGGCTGGTACCGCCCTCCGTGTTCGCGGGACGCATTCGTTTCGTTCCGGCGGCGCTTCGGGTGTGCGAGCGCTACGCGCCGAATGGGTTTGCGTGCCCCTTCATTCCCTTGCCGCAACGATCCCATGTCAGCTTTCATGCCCGCTTCTATGCCATCCGTCAGCGAATTGACCGTGAGCGGCCTGCTCCCGCACCTGGTCCGCGGCGAGTCGGGCTGGACCGCGACCTGGCGCGCGTTGACATTGCACAGCGTGTTCCAGCCGGTGCTGTCGGTCACGCATCAGTGCGTGGTCGGCTACGAGGGGCTGTTGCGCGCGTTCGATCCCGTCGGTCTGCCCGTCTCGCCCGAAGTATTGTTCTCGGGCACGCGCTCGGCCGCCGAAGCGCGCGAACTCGATCGCATCGCGCGCTGCCTGCATGTGGCGAACTTCATGGAGCAAGGCATCAGCACCGGGTGGCTGTTTCTGAACACGCGCCCGCAGGTGTTCGAAACCGGCTGGCCGCAGCGCGCTTTCATCGACGAGTTGTCCGCGCATTTCGGGCTGCCGCAGGAGCGCATCGTGATCGAAGTGCTCGAGCAGCCCGCCGACGATGAATCCGCCGTCGCCAGCATGCTCGCCGCCTCGCAGCCGCGCGATTTTCTGATCGCGATCGACGACTTCGGCACCGGCTTCTCGAACTTCGATCGCGTGTGGCGCTTCCGCCCCGACATCGTCAAACTCGACCGCTCGCTCGTCGCGCGCGCGGGCAAGCGCGAGGGCGACGAATCGATGATCAGCCATCTGATCGCGATGCTCCATCAGTCGGGCACGCTCGTGCTCGCCGAAGGCGTCGAAACCGATGAAGAGCTGATGATCCTGATGCAGGCCGACGTCGATTTCGTGCAGGGGTTCTGGTTCGGTCAGCCAAAGAGCAGCGTGCTGGCCGCCTGCACGAAGGTGCCTGCGCTCGTCGCGTCGATCTGGAGCAAGTTCGCCGAATACGAGCGTGCGCACGCCGGCCACCAGCGGCTCGGGTTCGAGGGCTTCGCGGAAGCGGTGCTGGCCGCCGCCGACACCTACAAGGCGACCGGTGACCTCGAACAGGCCGCGCAAAAGATCTGGCATCTGCCCGAAGCGCGCCGCGTGTTCCTCACCGACGGCCTGGGCGAGCAGACCCAGCCTTCGGTGACGGCGGCGTCGGTCCCGCCGCCTCCGAAGCGGCTCGCGCCGCTCTATACGGAGACGCGCAGCAACTGGTCGCGTCGCGCGTATTTCCGGCACGCGCTCGCGGCGCCGGGCCGCGTCGCGATGATGGGGCCGCATTATTCGCTCGCCGATGGTCAGGACTGCTACACCGCGGCGATCGCGTTCGAGCGCGACGGCACGCACGTGCTGTGCGTCGACTTCGTGCCGGAGGCGTCGCCGCCGGATGTGCGCACCGGCAGACGCGGCGCCGGGCGTTAGCGACCCACGCCGCTACTCGTGCACGCGGCCGCGCCCCGACTTGACCTCACTGCGCCTGGTCTTGCTGTCGAGCCGCCGCAGGTTCGACGCGCGGGTCGGCCGCGTCGCGACCCGATGCTTGCGGGTCACGCTGACGCTTTCGATCAGTTCATCGAGCCGCGCGAGCGCCGCCGCGCGGTTCATCTCCTGGGTCCGATGCTCCTGCGCCTTGATGATCACGACGCCGTCGCGCGTGAGCCGGTGGTCGGACAGCGCGAGCAGACGCATCTTCAGCACTTCCGGCAGCGACGAGGCACGCACGTCGAACCGCAGATGGATCGCGCTCGACACCTTGTTGACGTTCTGACCACCCGCCCCCTGCGCGCGCACGGCGGTCAATTCGATTTCGTTGGGCGGGACCGGATAGCGGGATGTCATGGGTGGTCGGGAAGGAAGATGCGTCAGTGTACAAGCGCTCGACGCGAGATGCCCGCGCTCGCGGGAAGGCGGCGGAGCGCCCGGCGGCACCGGCTCGCGAACGCTACGAAAAAAACCATTTGCGTCGGCCCGACCGGTTCATCGATACTGGTTCTTTCGCTTACGGCGTAAATTCATATGAAAATCCGTCCCGGTTTCGTGCTCGAACTGGCCGTCAACTTTCTGCTGCCGTGGCTTGCTTACCGGCTCGCGTTGCCGCGGGTCGGCGAGACCGGCGCGCTGATCGCGTCCGCCGTGCCGCCGCTCGTGTGGAGCGCGATCGAGCTCGCGCGCTTCAGGCGCGTCGATGCGCTCAGCGTGATGGTGGTGGCGGGCATCGTGCTGTCGGTCGCGGCCATGGCGCTCGGGGGCAGTCCGCGCATGCTGCTGTTGCGCGAGTCGCTGGTGTCCGGCGCGGTCGGCGTCGTGTTCCTGCTGTCACTGCCGATGCGTCGTCCTCTGATCTTCTACCTCGCGCGCGCGACGGTCGCGCGCGAAATGGAAGGCGGCGCCGCGCATTTCGAGGCGCTATGGCGCGAGCGCCCCGGTCTCGCCACCGCGATGCGAACCATGACGCTCGTGTGGGGCATCGGGCTGACCGCCGAAACCGCGCTACGCGCGTGGATGGCGCTGACGTGGCCGATCGAACGCTTCCTCGTCGTGTCGCCCTTGATCGGCTACGGCATCTACGCGGGACTCGCGCTGTGGACACTGTGGTATCGCAGGACGATGCGCAGCCGCGTCGAGGCCATCGAGCGGGCGAGCGGGGTTGCCGGTTGAGCGCCGCTCGCACCACAAGTCCGCCACTTCGCTTTTTCTGCCTGCTGCCGCGCGATCAACGCGATGCTTCGGCAATCCGCGCGGCCAGCCCCGAATCACGCTGCGTCGGCGTCGCGATCGCCTGCGCGAGCACGGCCCGCGCGCCGATCACCTCGACGCGTTCGCGCGCGCGAGTAATCGCCGTATACACGAGCTCACGCGACAACACCCGGCTGAACGCCGACGGCAGCACCAGCACCGCTTGCTCGAACTCCGAACCTTGCGACTTGTGGACCGTCAGCGCGAACGCGGTGTCGTGCGGCGGCAGCGCGGCCGGCGACACCGCGCGCACACCGCCGTCGCCGGTGCGGAAGTACACGCGCAGCGCGCCACCCGCGCCCGGCAGCGCAATGCCGATGTCGCCATTGAACAGACCCAGCGCGTAATCGTTGCGCGTCACCATCACCGGACGTCCGGCAAACCACTGCGCGCCGACCGCGAGCGTGACGCCCGCGGCGCGGCGCACCTCAGCCGCCATCGCCGCGTTGACCTGATCGACGCCGCGAGGTCCGAGCCGCGTCGCACAGAGGATGCGGAAGCGGTTGAGTGCGTCGAAGAGCGGCACTGGATCGGGCGTATCGACGGCGAGCGCCCTGGCAAGCGCGTCGGCGTACGGCGCGAAGCCACCGGCAAGTCTCGCGATGGTGCGCTCGGCCAGCGTCGTGTGAGCGTCCTCGTGCAGCGCCGCGGCGCAGACCTCGGTCGGGTCGATCTGCAATACGTCGAGCGCCGCGCTCGGTGAGCCGTTGCGAATCGCGACGGACAAACGGCCGATCGGCGACTCGAGGCCGAACCGGTAGTTGCGCTCGAGCCAGACGACGCAGTCCGCGAGCGGGTTGCGTTCGATCGCAGATCGCTTATCGCGATCTGCCTGCTCGCCAGTCGCCGATGTCACGCCGTCACCGAACAGATCGCCCGACGCGGGTGACTCGAAGGTTTGCGGCGTCTCGGGCGGCGCAAATAAATCGTCTAACGCTGCTTCATCGACTTCACGCAACGCGCGCGGCAAAGCCCGCGCGAGCCGCGCCTCGTCGATGTCGAGCGCCTGCGCGACCCATTGCAATCCGCGCGCGCTCAACGCCGGCCGCGCGCTGAGTTCGGCGAACACCGCGCCGGCTTCGACCGCGGCGAGCTGGTCCTTGTCACCGAGCATCACGAGCCGCGTTTGCGGCCCGATCGCGTCGAGCAGATGCGTGGCCATCGCCACGTCGATCATCGACGCCTCGTCGATCACGACCACGTCATACGGCAACGGATTATCGCGATGATGCCGGAAGCGCCCGCCCGGCCCCGACCCCAGCAATCGATGCAGCGTGTACGAGGTCTGCGGCAAACGCGCGGCGAGTTCGGGCGGCAGGTCGCCCGCGCGCGCGAGCAACGCTTCCTGCATCCGTTGCGCCGCCTTGCCGGTCGGCGCCGCCAGCGCGATGCGCAAATCGGCCCGCGCATCGAGCAGACACGCAAGCACGCCGACCACGGTCGTGGTCTTGCCGGTTCCCGGGCCGCCGCTGACGATCGTCAGCCGCCCTGACAGCGCCATCACGGCCGCGACGCGTTGCCAGTCGACGTCGTCGTCTCGCGGCGGACCGAAGTAGCGCAGCAGGCGTTCGCGCAAAGCGGCGGGGGTGGTGTCCGCGTCGGCCTTCGCGGTGCTCGCCTCGCCCGTCGCATGCGCGACCAGGGCGTGGGCCAGGCGCCGCTCGTAGTCGTAGTAGCGCGCGAGATAGAGACGCCCCTGCGCGTCGATCACGAGCGGGCGCAACGCCGCCGCGCCCGCCGCGTCCGCCGCGCCATCGCTTGCCATGCCGCTCGCGAGCAGCGCCGCGCGCACTTCGGCGCTCGACGCGTCGAAGCAGCGCGCGAGCGTCGCGAGCGGCACGCACACGTGCCCTTCGGCGGTCGCGCGGCTCGCGGCGAACGCGCCGCGCGCCGCCCACTTCACCACCTCGGTCGAGGCGCCACCGCGCCGCGCGAGCACGCCGATACGGCGCGCGAACCCTTCGGCGAGCGCGATGCTGAAATCGGCCGGTGCGGGCAGGTTGACGCCGATGTCTTCGAGCCCGAGCGGCGCGGCCGCGCGCTCATCAAGCGTGCCGGGCGTGCTCATGCGCCACCTCCGATCATCGCCGCGTCGAGCAGCGCCACCAGTTCGAACGGCGCACGCCGCCTGTGCACACCGGCGGCACCGTCGACATCGCGCCAGTCGGGCCGCACGCCGCGCACGAACAGATACAGATAGCCGCCGATATGCGTGTCGTATGCATAGTCGCGCACGCGCGTCTTCAGATAGCGATGCAGCGCGACCGTATAAAGCAGCGCCTGCAGGTGGTACGCGTGACTCGTCATCGCCGCTTCGAGCGGCGCGGCCGCGTAGTCGGCGGCGGTGTCGCCGAGATGGTTCGACTTCCAGTCGACGATCCAGAAGCGGCCGTCGTGCTCGACGATCATGTCGATAAATCCTTTGACGAACCCGCGCAGCACGCCGGGCTCCAGCGCGACGTCGGGATAGCCGTATTCGATCAGCAGCTCGCGCAGCGCCCGAAAATCCAGCGATGGGGCCGCGAACAGAAACTCGAGTTCGTTCAGGCGCCGACGCGGATCGAGCCGCGCGAGCGTCATGCCCGGCACGAGTTCGGTCGAGACGACGTCGGCGATCAGCCGATGCATCATCGCGGGCAAGCGCGCGGCGAGCTCGGGCGCGGCCGGCGCCGGACGCTCGCGCAGCGCGCCGCGGATCGCGTCGGGCCAGGTGCGCGCCTCGGTAAAATCGGCGAGTTCGAACATCCGATGCAGGCAATCGCCGGCCGCCGCGCCGCGCGGGAACCCGAGGATGTCGTCGTCGGCATGCGCCGGGGCGCTCGCCGCGGCGAGCGGCGTGAGCAGCGGCGCGGAGGGCAGCGCATCGGCGATTTCATCGTGGTCGGGCCGCACGTCTTCCTGCGGCGCGTGCGCATCCCCGCTCCTGCCGCCGGCCGCGATCAGCCCGCTGAAACTTGCCATGCGCCACTGATCGCGCAACGGCCGCCGATTCGCGCGCGCGTGCAGATGCGCGCCCTGATCCCGCAGACTTTCGAGCGGTACGCGGCGCGTCACTTCGGGCAGCCCCCGCAACGTGACCGGTCCGCCCGCGAGCGCCTGCCAGCTCGCCGCGAGCGCGGCCTCGTCGGGCGCCTCGGCGAGCCAGGCGTCGAACGTGTGGCCGCTGCCGCCGACGAGCCAGTTCAGCACGCTGCGCCGCGACTCCTTCGTCGAGCGCGACGACAGATACGTGCCCGCGACCAGGTAGCAGCGATACACCGCGCGCGTGAGCGCCACATAGACGAGCCGCGCGCGTTCCGCCGCCTGCTCGCGCACCGCGTAACGCGAGGCGCGCTCGGCTTCCTCTTCGTCGCAACCGTAGTGCAGCACCGCGTCGCCGCTGTCGTCGTGATACTCGCGCGCATCGGGCAAGCCCGACGAGGGCGGCTCGCGCAAGCCGCCATCGTTCAGGAACGGACAGAACACGACCGCGTATTCGAGTCCCTTCGATTTATGGACCGTGACGATCTGCACGAGATTGCGATCCGACTCGAGCCGCAGTTGGGCCTCGTCACCGCCGCCCTGCTCGCGCTGCGCGGCGAGCCAGCGCAAGGTCGGCGCGATGCCGGGCTGGGTGGCCGCGCGCGCCTGCACGAGCTCGGCGAGATGGTTCACGTTGGTCAGCCGACGCTCACCGTCGACACCCGCGACGAGCCGCTGCGCGACGCGCAGCTCGCGCACCAGCGTGCGCCACATCACCGCGAAGCCGCGTTCGTGCCACAGCATCCGGTAGCGCGAAAAACGCTCGACCCAGCCCATCGCGTCGGCGGCGTCGAGCGCCGGCGCGGGTTCGTCAACGGCCGCGGGCGCATCGGCGAGCTGCGTGAGACGCCACAGCGCGGCGGCATCGAGCCCGAGCCAGTCGGTGGCGAGCGCGGCGCGCAGGCGACGCAGATCGCCGGGCGTGTCGATGGCGGCCAGCACGCGCTCGATCTGCTCGGCGTCGAGCGTCGCGAACACCGACGCCTGCGCAAGCTCCACGCTGCCGACGCCCCACGCCGCGAGCACGCGTTTGACGAGGCTGCCCTGCTTGTGCGTCTGCACGAGCACGGCGATATCGCCCGGTGCGAGCGGCTTGTCGCCGATCGTCACGACACCTTCGCGCGCCCCTCGCAACAGCCGCACGATCTCGGCCGCGCACGCTTCGCTCGCGGCGCGCTGCGCGCTGCGTTTGTCCAGCGGCGTTGCGCCGCGCGGCAACGTCCAGATGCGGAAATCGCCGCCGCTCGCGTCGGGATCGGTAAACGGCGCGCGGCGCCGCTCGCCCGCACGCACTGGCTGATAGTCGAGCCCGTCGAGCACGAACGCCTGGCGGTTCGCTTCGAAGATCCGGTTGCACGCCTCGACGATCGGTGCGGTCGAACGCTGGTTGACCGCGAGCGTGTAGCACGCGGACGCCGACTCGCGCGCCGCGAGATACGTATGCAGATCCGCCGCGCGAAAACTGTAGATCGCCTGCTTCGGATCGCCGACGAGGAACAGCGGTCCCGCCGGCGCGAAGATGCGGCTGAAGATCGCGAATTGCAGCGGATCGGTGTCCTGGAACTCGTCGATCAGCGCGGCCGGATAGCGGCTACGCAATGCATCGGCGAGCCAGCCATGCCCGGCCAGTGCGCGATACAGATTCGCGAGCAGATCGTCGAACGATACAACGCGACGCGTGCGCTTGCGCGCCACCAACTCGGCCGGCGCGTAGTCGAGCCATGTCTGCACCAGCGCGAGCCAGCGCGCGCGCTGCGCGGCCTCGGCGGCGACCACGGCCGCGGCCAGCGCGTCGGCATGCTCGAAGAACGGATGTGCGGGCGGCTCGAACTTGACCTTGGTTGCCTTCTTCAACGCCGACGCCGTCAGCTTCAGCGCGGCGCGCGGCGGCGGCGCATGGCAATCGCCCTGCGCGAAGTAGTCGGTCCACGCGGCGATCGCGGCGCTCACGTGATCGGGCTTGTGCGTGGTCTTGCTCAGGCGCTCCTGTGCCTCGGCCAGTAGCGCGACGATCGCGTCGCGTTCGGCCCGCCAGATCGCGCACGCGACATCGAAGCCGGCCTGCGGATCGGCGCTTGCGCCGTCCGCGCCGACGCTGCCCCAGCGCAATTGCGCGAGCGGCTTTTTCAGGCGCCGGGCCAGCTGCTCGTCGAGCGACGCGGGACCGGCGCGCTTGGCCACCAGCCACGCGGCGAACGCCGGATGCGCATGCGCGACCGGCTCGACCTGCTCGCGCCAGAAATCGGCGGCGAGTTCGAAACGCAGTGCCGCGTCGTCGGCTTCCATCTCGAACGCGAATGGCATCGCGGCCGCGAACGGCGCTTCCTGCAAGGCGCGCTGACAGAACGCGTGGATCGTGTGGATCGCGGCCTGATCGAACGTACGCAGCGCGCGGCGCACGACCTTCAACGCGGCCTCGCGCTCGATACCGCGCTCCGGCGCGAGCGTCGTTTCGAACAGCCGGCGGATGAACGGATCGTCGCCGTCGTCGTCCATCTCGATCGCGCGATGCAGTTCCGCGAGACGGCCGCGTATGCGCTCGTGCAGCTCCGCGGTCGCGGCCTTCGTGAACGTGACGACGAGAATCTGATCCGCGTTCAGGTTCTTTTCCAGCAGCAGCCGCACGTACAGCGCGCAGATGTTCCACGTCTTGCCGGTGCCCGCCGACGCTTCGATCTGGTTCACGCCGTCGAGCGGACATGCGAACACGTCGAGTTCGTCGGCGGCGAGGCTTTGATGGCGCAGCGCGTCGCTCATGAGGCGCTCCGCAAATGCTGGATCAGTGGCTTGAAAACGATCGCGGCGAGGCTGCCGAACGGCTCGTCGAGCGTGAGCGGTGTGCCGCGCAGCGCGATGCGCAACGCGGGGTCGTCGGATTCGCCGCGCACGCGGTCGTTGACCCATACGCCTTGCGCCGCCGATTCGCTTTCGCTGAGCCGCGCCCATGCGCTTTTCGGGAAGAAGCGCAGCGGCAGCCGGCGGCCGGCATTGAAGAGCGCAGCCAACGGCGCGAGTTCGTCGAGCGGAGCCGCGACGGGCGCGAGCTCGAAGCTCTCGCCGCTGCCGTGCCACACGGTGCGGCGCGGGCCGTCCGGCTGCGCCGCGCAATAGACCAGATGCGCGAGCCACGCGGACAGATAGTCTCGCGCGCTGGCTTTGGCATAACGAAAGATCACTTGTCCCGTTCCGGTCAGCAGGTTCAACGTGCCGCGCAAATGCAGCGGCGTTTCGGCGGACTCGAGCAACAGCGCGTCGTAGTCGCCAAACAGGGAGACGGCGCCGTCGGTGCCATCGCCGCCTTGCGGCCAGCGCGGCGAGACGTCGAGCACGAACGGCAAACGCTCGACGCCCGCGGCCACTTCGCGCCGCACGCTTTGCGCCAACTGCCGCAGCGCGGACAGCTCGCGCGCGCGCCACACCGCGCCGGTCGCGCCGCCGGGCAACTCGGGGCTCGCCTCGGCGACGCGCTGCACGCGGCTATAGATCACCTCGTCGTCGGTGCCGGCGTCTAGCAGGACCGGCAGCAGGCGCTCGGCGAGTGCGTCGCGGCCCGCATAGTCGAGATCGAACGGCTCGGTGTCGAGCAACTCGCCCTGCGCATCCGACAACGCGATACCGAGCCGGTCGCGCAGCAGTGCGCGCGCCGGATGACGCCAGAAGCGCACGAAGTCGTCGAACTCCACCTCGTGCATGTCTTCCGGCGGCAGCGGTTGATCGAAGAACAGCGTGGCGGCGGCATGCTGCGGTTCGGCAAGCAGCGTGGCCAGTTCGGCGCGATCGGCGTCGTAGGTGAACAGGTCGGGCTTCGCCGCGAAGTAGTCCGACGCGAACGCCTGCAACGGATGCTCGACGATGAACTCGCGCCGCGCACTGTCGACCTCGGCCGGACTCGCGTCCTCGCCCGCCGACACCTGCGCGAGATGATCGAGCAGTTCGTCGACGAGCGCGGCCGGCGGCAGCGGCGCGTTATCGCGAATGCTGCGGCCCGTGTAGGCGATGAAGAGCCGCTCGCGCGCGGCGAGCAGCAGATCGAGGAACAGATTGCGCTCGTCGTCGCGGCGCTGACGGTCGCCGGCCTTGCCAAACGCGGCCATCAGATCGAATTCGTCGGCACGCGCGAGCGACGGCAGCACGCCGTCGTCCATGCCGAGCAGGCAGACCACGCGGAACGGCAAACCGCGCAAGCTCGTCAGCGAAGAAAACGTCACGCTGCCCCACGGCACGCCGCCGCGTGCGGGGTCGTCGAGCGCTTCGGTGAGCGCGGTGCGCACCACCGACGCCGGCAGCAGCACATCATGCGCGCCGGCCTGCATCGCGGCGCTCATCGCATCGAGCGCGTCGCGCACGGCCGCGAGCGAATCGGCGAACTCGACGCCGCCGTCGAAGCACTGCCCGAGCGTTTCGAGCAGCAGTTGCGACCAGTCGGACGGCGTGCGCTCGATCGCGCAGCTCGCCGCGAAGCTGTCGATGTCGTCGACGAAACGCGACAGACGACCGAGCAGTTCAGCATCCGAACCGCCCGCGCCTTCGACCGGCAGCCACGCATCGACCGGTTCGCCGCCTGCCGGCATCGCGTAGCCGAGGTACAGGCGCGTCAGCGCATCGGCGAACGTATGACGCGCGACCGGCACGTGTTCAGCCAACGGTTCGAGCGGCGCGAGCCCGCGCCGCGCGCCGGCGGCCGCGAGCCATTCCTGCGCGGCTTCGAGCGAATTCGCATCGATGCCGTAGCGCACCGCGACCGCATCGACGCGCAGCCATTCGATCAGATCCGGCGCGCCGACGCTGCGCTCGGGCAGCGCGAGCCAGTCGAGCAACAGACGCGCGACCGGATTGGCCTGCGACGGCGGCAGGCCGGTAATGCGGTACGGAATGCGGCGCGTGTCGCCGGCAGGCGTGGTGCCGAACACCGCATCGATCAGCGAACCGGCCGCCGCGAGATCGGACACCGCGACCAGCACGTCGGACGGCTGCAGATCGTCGAATTCGTCGAACCAGCCGAGCAGGCGATCGTGCAGCACTTCGAGCTGCCGGGACAGGCTATGACAGACGTGCACCTCGATACCGCGCTCGATAGGCAACTCGTCGGCATCGGCCTCATTGCGCAAAGCGAGGATGCCGTTCTGCACGGCGGCGAGCCAGCTCGGCTCCGGGTTTTCGGTGAAGTCGCCGGTCTCGGCCGATGCGGCGCTTTCGGTCAGCTCGTGCAGCATATGCAGCTGCGCCTGAGTCTGGCGGCCCCATTCGGCGAGCAGCGGATGACCGACTTCCTGATAGTCGAGCTGCCCCGCCGCGTCGAGTGCCTGCACGCGCCCTTCGCTGACCACGTCGAACCAGAACTCGCGGCACGGGTTCATCACGTACAGACGCACGTCGATCCAGCGCGACAGCGCGCGCAGCAACGCGATATGCAGCGGCGGCATGGTCGGCAGCGCGAACACGCTGACCGCCTCGGGCCATCGCGCGTTCGAGATCGCCTCGAGATCGAGCGCCGCGATTTCATCGAGGAACCGATACGCGGGCGGCAGCGCGGCCGCGGATGTTTGCGCATGACCGCCGGCTTGCGCGAGCTCGGCGAGCACCGCGCGCCACAGCGCCGCCTGCCAGCGCTCGTCCTCGCGCGCCGTGTCGCTCGCGCCGGTCAGACGCGGACCGGTGTCGTCAGCCGCGCCGCTCGCGAAGATCGAGCCGCCCTTGTGCCATTGCAGCAGCCATTCGGGGCGATAAGTCAGATAGTGATCGAGCACGGTCGCGACGCGACGCGCGAGTTCGTAGCGCATCGACGCGTCGGCCGCATCGAGATAGGTGCGCAGACGCGGCGACGCGTTCCACGGCAGCGCTTCGTCTGAGTCGTCGAGCAGCCGGTAGCAGCGCCACACGAGCCGGTCCGGCGCGAACGGCGAATGCTTCGGCACCTCGATCACGCCGCCGATCTGCGCCCACAGCCATTGCGCGAGATAACCAAAGTTAACGTTCGCGCAGATGCCCTGGCGCGCGGCGATATCGAGCTCGAGCCGCCGGCGCACGGCCGCGCTCGGCACGATCACGGGCCGCGCGGTCCACGGATCGGACGGCGCTTGCGCGAGGTCGCCGAGCAGCGCGCCCACCAGCGTTTCGTAGCGGTTCGAGTAGAAGAGCTGAAGCATGGATTCCGGATCACATTTGGCACGCTGATGGCCCGCGAGCGATGCGCGCGAGCCACGGCGGACATTGAAGCGACAGCATAACAAACCCATCCCCAAGGCATAACCTCGCCGAATGGACGAGGTCAGAACGCGCGCAAAATCAGTTAGACTCGACGGCAGTTTCGCGCTGTCTTTCCAACTGCGGTTTTCTCGGTGAATGGATTCAGGTAGTCGATGCGCTATTCGGTCGAAATAAGAAAATTCCTTTATAGCCAGTATTTTTATGGCGGCCTGCGCATCGCGGTCGGCGTGTCGTTACCGGCCATCCTGTGCCTGATCGTGTTTCACAATCGTGACCTCGGCTTCACGATCGCGACCGGCGCGCTCGGCGCCTGCGTCGTCGACATGCCGGGCCCGCTCAAGTACAAGCACAACGAGATGCTGGCCTGCTCGGTGATCGGCTTTCTGTCCGCGCTCGCCACCGGCCTCGCCACCGTCAATCCGATCGCGCTGTGGTGCACGGTCGTGCCGCTCACGTTCGTGCTGTCGCTGATCGTCGTGTACGGCAATCGCTGGCCGCAGATCAGCTTCGCGACGCTGTTCATGATGATCATGACGCTGGAGGAACACTTCACGCCGCTGCAGGCGCTCGTCAACGCGTCGTGGATCCTGCTCGGCGGCCTCTGGTACACGTACTGGTCGACCTTCGTGAGCCGCTGGATGATGCATCGGATCGAGCAGCAGGCGCTCGCCGAAAGCGTGTTCGCGTGCGCGGACTATCTGCTCGCGCGCGCCGCCTTCTACGATCTCGACAACGATCTCGACGAGTGCTATCGCAACCTCGTCGACAAGCAGATCTCCGCGGTCGATCGCCAGGACGCCGCGCGCGACATGGTGCTGCGCAATCTGCCCAGGTTGAAGCGCGGCAAGCTCGAACCACGCCGCGCGATGCTCTACAACCTGTTCATCAATAGCGTCGATCTGCACGAGCTGTTCGTCGGCGCGCAAACCGATTACACGCTCGTGCGCAGCACGTTCGGCGGCTCCGATCTGCTGGTGTTCTATCGCGATCTGATCCGCAAGGCGGCCGAAGATCTTGAGGAGATCGGCCTCGCGGTGCTGCAGAACCAGGCGCCGCGCATGCGCGTGAACGTGAAGGCGGAATTGCGCGCGATCGAGTATGAAATCGAACTGATGCGCAAGCAGGAGCTGCCGACGCAGAACCCGGAGGCGTATTCGGCCGTGTCGTCGAATTTCCGCCGCATCTGGAGCGCCACGCGGCTGATCGACAAGATGCGCCGAAGCCTTGCCACCGGGCCGAGCCCGACCGAAACCGAACTGCGCATCGACCAGGCGCTGAGCCGTTTCGTGTCGAGCCGGCGCGTGCCGTTCGGGCAGATCCTGTCGAATCTGACAATGGCCTCGCCGAGCTTTCGACACGCGTTGCGCGTGACGATCGCGGTCGCCGTGGGCTTCTGGCTCGGCCGCCTGCTGCCGCTCACGAACGCGTACTGGATCGTGATGACCACCGTGATCATTCTGAAGCCCGGCTACTCGCTGACCAAGCAGCGCAATGGGCAGCGGATCATCGGCACGCTGATCGGCTGCGCGGCGAGCATCACGCTGATCATCTTCGTGAAGGAGCCGCACATCCTGATGGTCGTGCTGTTCGCGTCGATGGTGATGAGCTACAGCCTGCTGCTGTTCAACTACACGGCGAGCGTCGTGTTCACGTCATCGTATGTGCTGCTGCTGTTCCATCTGCTCGCGCCGGGCAGCATGCGCATCATCGGCGAGCGCGCGATCGACACCGTAGTCGGCTGCGCGATCGCGATCGCGGCAAGCCACCTGTTCCCGTACTGGGAGTACCGCTTGATGGGCAAGCTCGTCAACAACATGATCAGCGCGACGCGGCAGTATCTCGAAGCGAGCTGGTGGTGGAGCGGCAAACCGGCCGCGGCGGTGATCGCGGCCGTGACCGAAGCGGGCGCGCGCGCGCCGGCGGCGGCGATGGCGGATCCGGCGATCGGCTTTGGCGGCCCGGCGCTCGCCGTCGCAGGCTCCGGCTCCGGTGCCGGTGCCGGTGCCGGTGCCGGTGCCGAAGTGGCGGGTGGCGTCGGTGCGCGCGGCGCTGGGCGCGCCGGCGTGGCACAGCCGGTCGCCGACGCCAATGCCGAGGCGAACGCGGACGAGGCCAGCCATGACACCACCACGATCCGCAACGCGACCGCGCGGCCGGCAAGCGGTGCATCGGTCGCCGCTGCCGCCGCGGCGACCGCGCTCGACCGCGATTACCGTTATCGGCTCGCGCGCAAGAACGTTCACGTTGCGTTCGCGAATCTCGGTCAGGCGTTCCAGCGGATGATGCTCGAACCGAAGTCCGCGCAGAAGTTCGTGCCGGAGTTGAACGGTCTGCTGGTGCGCAGCCATGTGCTCGCGTCGCAGATCACGGCCGCCGCGCCGCTGTTGCGCACTTCCGCGCAACAGCAGCACCAGGTCGAGGATATCTCGCTACAGCCGCTGCAGCGCGCTTTGAGCCTCGTGCGCGACAACCTGAGCGCCGCCGAAGCCGGCACCGCGTTGCCCGCCGAGCAGGGCGAGCAGATCAAACTGATGAGTCGCGAGCTCGATGCGATGGTCGTCGAAACGGAGAAATCGCCGGACTATACGGCCGATGCCGTGCATGACACGAAGCTGCTCGCGCATCAATGCAAGCAGATGCTCGCGGCGTCCGCGCAGATTCGCAAAGACGCGAGCATGATCCGGCTACCGGAGGAGTGAAGCAGGAAGCGCGCGGGCGTTATTGCGCGGCGCCGCTCGCCGGTTTCATCGCGGTGGCCGCCGCGGCAGCCTGCGAAGCAACCGGCGGCACCTGCGTGGGCTGGCTGTCGAACTCGTGCTTTTCGCGGATCGCGTTATAGAACAGCGTGGCAATCACCAGCAGGATCGCCACCACGATAAAGACGGAGATGCCAAAGGTCGGATTCTTCTTGCGCGGCGGTCTGGTCATGAAGCGGGCTCGATTCGCGACGCAGTCGCGGATGGGTCGGAGAAGGCGGCATTCTACGCCCCGTGGGCTTGCACGCGGCTTGCAGCCGGGGGAGCAGTACGGATGCGCTGTGGCGCGTTTACTGTCGAGGCAGCAAGCGGCGCTCCTGACGGCACCCGGTCTGCCTCGTGTCGCTGCTGGTGATTTTGGTCTGTGCTGTCCCGTCGCCTTAAATGCATCGACCACGTCGCCATCGTAGCGAACCCGTGTTCCGTTCGTTCGTCACCGCCCCATCGCATGTCGCGCGTCAGCCGTTATTTGTGACAGTCACAACCGGCCGCACCGGCAATGCCGTCGAATACTTGATCTGCTCCATCGCAAAGCTCGAACTCACGTCGTACAGCGGCACGGCCGTGATCAACTGTTTGTAGATCCGGTCGTAGTCGTCGATATCGGAGACCACCACGCGCAGCAGATAGTCGGTCTCGCCGCTCATCCGGTAGACCTCGACCACTTCGGGAATATCGCGCACCGCCTGCGTAAATGCGGCGGCCCATGTCTCCGTGTGCTGATTCGTCCGCACCGCCACGAACACCGTGGTTCCGACCCCGAGCTTGCGCGCGTCGCACAGCGCCACCTGCGCGCGAATCACGCCCGCCTCCTTCAGGCGCTGCAGCCGCTTCCAGCAAGGCGTCTGGGACAGGTTCACGCGCTGCGCGAGTTCGGCGATCGGCATCGTCGCGTCTGCCTGCAGCAATTCGAGCAGCTTCCGATCGATGATATCCATACTCATACCACCACCCCTCATAGGAAATTATTCTACTTTTCTGACGGTCGAGGGAATTATATGGAAACTCTTTCTCCGGGAAAACCGGTATAAATATCGATACCGAAAATTGCCGAACAGCAGCGCCCGCGCTGCAATAAAACCATGAGCGACGACCTTCGCGCCACCGCTTTCGAGCACCTTCCCGACTACCTGAAGTCGCTGCCGGACCCGGCCCGACTTGAAGCGGCCGCGTTACCGACACAAACGCTGGGCGAGATCGGGCGCACACCGCTCGAGCGCCTGTGCGACACGCTCGACGCAATGTTCGAAGCCTGCGCGAAATTTCCGGAGCCGTCCCATTCGACGTTCTTCGCGCGCACCATGCGGCTCGCGCTCGCCGAGGCGGCCGCCGACCCGGCTCTGCTCGCACCGATGCAACGCGAAGGTTCCGCCGACACCTATCGGCGCCATCTGCTCATCGCCGATCCGCAAGGCCGCTATGCGATTGCCGCGCTGGTCTGGCAGCCCGGCCAGGCGAGCCCCGTGCACGCGCATCACACCTGGTGCGGTTACGGGGTGGTCGAGGGCAAGCTGAGCGAAACGGTCTTCGAATGGGACGACGCGCATCAATGCGCGAGCGCGCTGCGCGCTCAGACGCGCAAACGCGGCGCAGTGTCGTTCGTGCGCGGCGGCCGTGCTGCGATTCATCGGCTTGGCAACAGCAGTGATGCGCCGGCGGTGTCGCTGCATATCTATGGCGTCGAAGGCGCGCGCATCGGCACACACGTGAACGACATCGTGCGCATGGCCGACGCGGCGGAGATGGTTTGACGGTTGCACGGCCCCCAAACACACCCCCGCCTCAATTCTTCCCACCCACATCACCCGCCGTCGGAATCTGCGGCGGAATCGGCGCGGTCTGTCCGGTCGTCGGCGGCGCCGGACGCGGTTCGTGCGACACGTCACGGGCGGGCGCAAGCGGCACCTGTGTCGACGCGCGCGCCGACGGGCCAACGACGCCCACCTCATACTCAGCTTCGCGCGGATACTCGTGCGCCGCTTCGCGGTCTCTTTCGCGAGTGGGTTCATGCGCCCTTTGATGGGTTTTGCCGCGCTCGCCGTCCCGCGCCGGCTGCTGCGCCTCGCCATGCGCATGCCGGCTGTCATCGGCACCGGCATTCACAGGCGCGACGAACCCGGTTATCTCATCGTCGCGCAGCGGCTCGCCCTCGCGATCCTTCGACGATGTGTACACCCGCATATGCGCGACCGGAATCTCGATGCCGGCCTCGTCCATCTTGCGCTTGAGCCGCAAATTGAACGCGCGCGCGACGCTCCATTGCTGCAGCGGCCGCGTCTTGATCTGCCCTTTGACGACCATCCAGTTCGGATCGAAGCGGTCGAGGCCCCACACCTCGATCGGCCCGAGCATCTCGCGCCGGTAGCGGAAGTCGGCCATCAGCTCCGCGCCGACTTCGCGAATCAGCTGCGTGATCTCGTCGACATCGGTCGAGAACGACATGCGCACCTCGAACACCGCGTACGCGAAATCGCGCGACAGGTTCTTCACGATCTTGATCTGCGAGAACGGAATCGCGTGGATCGCGCCCTGCCCGTCGCGCAGCCGCACGGTGCGGATCGACAGATGCTCGACCGTGCCCGCATGCCCGCCATCGACGTCGATCCAGTCGCCGACCGAGATCGTGTCCTCGATGATGATGAAGAGGCCGGTGATCAGGTCGGTCACCAGCGACTGCGCGCCGAAACCGATCGCCAGACCGATCACGCCCGCGCCCGCGAGCAGCGGCGTCACGTTGATGCCGAGGTTCGCGGCGGTGACGATCGCACCGATCGTCATGATCGTGACGAGCAACACGTTGCGCACCAGCGGCAACATCGTGCGGGCGCGCATGCTCGGGCTGCGCGCCTTGTTGCGCGGGCTGCCCGGATTGAGCGTCTCGGTGATCGCGGTGTCGACCAGAATCCACAGCAGCCACGCGATGAACACGGTGGCGACGATCGCCGTCATCGCATGCGCGATGCCGCGCGCCGCCACGTTCCTCTCGATCATCGCGGCCAGCGACACGCCCCACAGACGCGCCGCGGATTCGAAGAAAAACAGCCAGATGAACAATGTCAGCAACGTGCCGCAAAAGCGCAGCAGCCGCGTCAGATACGGCGAGCGGCGCCGCGCGCGGGCGCTGCGCGGCCGCGTCATGCGCAGCACGATCGCCGACAGGAAGAACGCCAGCACCAGCAGCAGCGCGGTGACGATCGAGATCTGCAGCACGTTTTCGCTGGAGCCGGCGCCGCCGAGCGTCGCGACCACCGACGCGGCCGAGAGCACCAGCACCGGCACGTGCCACAGCGCGGCGAGCACCTCGAACGCATCGGTCGCGGCCTTGTGGTCGTTGCGCTGTTCGTACGGCCGGTTGCGGATCAGATGCGCGACCGGCCGGCGAAACGCGAGCGCGAAATAGCCGGTCAGCACGGCGGCCGTCATGTTGGCCGCGGTCGAAATCAGCGCGGCGAGGTTGGTGCCGAGCTGATGCTCGACGTCGTAATTGACGGCTGCGTCGCCGAGCGCGCCGCACACGCCGATCACGAACAGCACGCGGCGCGCGTGATCGATCAGCAGGCGCACCGCGACGCGGCGGTGGCCCGAGCCGAACAGCGAAAACATGATCAGACAGATCGCGGAAAACACCGCGCCCGCGACGATCGCATACGCGACCACCATGCCGAGCGTGCGGCCGAGCGAATCGGGCATCGCGCGCATGAACAGCAGCGCCGCGATGAACGCGATGATCCACGGACCGACGCGGCGCAACGCGAAGATCAGCAGCTCGCGCGTGGTGGGATTGGGCCGCAGCACCAGCTCGACACCGAAGCGCCGGTGCAGCCGTTGCTGCAGATAGATCAGCGCGCCGGCACAGGCGCCCCAGCCGGCCAGCATCCCCAGCATCGCCAACAGGATCGTGCCGACACCCTCGTGTCCCTGGCCCGAGACGATCGTGTACAGCTCGTTGCCGGCCGCGGTCACGCGCCCGCTCCAGTAGCGCACCGGCGTGCGGCCCTGATGCACGTCGGATTCAAACGACGCGATACCCGAGGCGATCGCGCCGAGCAGGCCCGGGCTAGGTTGCGCGGACGCGGGCGCAGGTGGCCCGACGGTTTGCGCGGCGCTTTGCGACACGTCGCGCAGCTTTTTCAGCTGGGCAACGAGCGCGCTGCGCTGGCGGTCGTTGTCGAGCGTGGCGATCACGCTGTCGAGCGAGCGCGCCAGCTCCGCCTGGCTCGCGGGCGACGGCGCCGACGCCGCCTCGGGCGCGGACGCCCCCGATGCCGCGGACGCCGGCGTCGCGTTCACCGTCGCGCTGTTGATCAGGCTCTGCAATGCCGGGATCACCGGTGTGCCGCCGCCGACCGCGGGGCCCGCGGCTTGCGCCATGCGCGGCAGCGCGCCAAGGCACAGAATCAGCGCGGCGCACAGCAGCGCGGCAAACCAACCGACGGCATCTGTGCTCGCGCGCGGGCGGGCGTCGCCGCTGGCCGTGTCGCGAGCGGTGTGAGCGGAGGAGAGATGGGGGGCGCTGAGAATCGCCGGCTGCTGCCCGCCGCCAGACGGCGCAGCCTCGGACTCACGCCGCGACGGGCATGACTGCATGGCAATCCGTGAGAAAACGGCAGACGCCAGTGTAGCCGCAGTTTCGCCCGGCGCGGCCGAACATGCGTAACCGAATGTTAGTACGCTTGCGCGGCCGGCGAATTCGGACCGCCGCTCGTCAGTACGCGACCGTCGCGATCTGGCGGATGAAGCGGCCCTGCTCCAGTTCGTCGACGAACGCGATCGCGTAGTCTTCGGCCGAAATGCGGCTGTTGCCGTCCGCGTCCGCAATCAGCGTGTTCGCGCCCGTGCGGAACTTGCCGGTGCGCTCGCCCGGCGCGATCAGCGCGGCTGGCGCGAAGAACGTCCAGTCGAGATCGGTCACGCCGCGGTAGTACTCGAAGGCGTCGCGGTGCGCGAGTGCAATACCCTTGTACGCGTCCGGAAAGCCGTCGGTATCGACCAGTTGTTTGCCCGGTGCGACTTCGAGCGAGCCCGCGCCGCCTACCACGACGACGCGCTTCAGCCCCGCCGCGCGCACCCCCTCGACCAGCGCGCGTGTCGCTTGCGTCAGCGTGGCGAGATCGCCCTGCGGCGGCGCATACGCGCTTGCGACCACGTCGTGACCGCGCACCGCCGCGCCGACGCTCGCGGCGTCGAGCAGATCGGCCTGCGCCGCATGCAGATTCGCGACGCCGGTCGGCACGCGCGCCGGATCGCGCACCAGCGCCGTCACCTGATGCCCGCGACGCGCGGCTTCCGCGGCAATCCGCGAACCGATCATGCCAGTCGCGCCAAACAGGGCGATCTTCAGTTGCTTGCTCATATCAGCGTACTCCTCAGGTTGTCTTATATGTAACTTTTATAGTTACATATAACGAGAAAAAAAGCGGGGCGCTCACCCCGTTCCTTTGTTTGGCACGCGTGCCGGAATAGTTCGACCCGCGCCCTACGACACTGCGCTTCTATCGTTCACCGCCGACGAGTCTTGCGCGCGAAGACACGCTCAAGCACGGCGCTTGCGCTCGCGCTGCTTCTCCGAGCGGACCACGTCGGCGGTCGCGTCGGCGAGCGTGCGCGCGGCCAGCGTCGCTTCCATTGCCTGCTGCGCTTCGTCGATGATCCCGCTCAGCACGCTCTGGATATTGCGCCCCACCATGCACGCTGGATTTGGCTCCTCGCGATGCAACGCGAACAACTGTGCGTCTTCCACCGCGCGATAGACGTCGAGCAACGTGATCCGTTCCGGCCGCCGCGCAAGCAACGCGCCGCCACCGGCGCCCATCTGCGAGGCGGTGATGCCGGCGTCGGAGAGCATGCTCAGAAGCCGGCGAATGAGCGCGGGATTGGTGTTCACGCTGCCCGCGATCATCTCCGACGACAACGGCACGCCGCCCTGTAGCGACAACAGCGCGAGCACATGCACGGCAAAGGCAAACCGGCTACTCGTGTTCACGGCAGATCCGTCCCGAAACGACAATGTGTATCCATCGTAATTACATATAAAGCTAATGTCAAACGGCGAAACCGGATCGAACGGCGCGGGTCATTTATCCATCTGCTTCTGCGCGTCGGCGGAATCGGTCGATGCAGTCGACGAAGCCGACGCGCCCGCATTCTGCGCCGACCACGTCTGCAGCTTGCGCCCCGCCGTTTCGAGGCCCTGGCCCGTGATCGACGCGGCCTTGCCGAGCTGCGCGTTGGCCGCGCTCGCCGCGTTCTGCAGGTTGGCCTGCGCGCTCGACGCGAGCGCGGCCGGGTCGATCTTGAGCGACGGCGCGGAGGCCGAGTCGAGGTTCTGTTGCGCGGCGTCCTTGGTCGCGTCGACCTGTTGGCCGACGTAGCTCGCGGCCTGATCGAGCTTCTGACCGGCAAGCTGCGCGGCGTCGTTCAGCTTGCCCGCGACCTGGCCGGCCGACGCGTCGTTCTTCTGGCACGCGGCCAGCGTGCCGAACACGAGGACCACGACCGCCGCGCGGCGCAATAACGATGAGGAAAGAGATGAAATCATGATCTGGAAGGAGCCGCGTCGGGCGGCTCGCACATGCGAAGACGTGCCCATGATACCGCCGTTGCGCCGCGCGACCGCTTCGGATCGCCCCGGCGAGTTGGTCGCGGTTTTGTCGAACCTGATGGAGCTGACGTCCGCGCGATTCAAAAGGCGACCCTTGCCTCAACGATCGTCTTCGTCGCGCGCCTCTTGCCGCGGCAGTATTGCGAATCCCCAATTAGCAAATAAAAGTTGATTATGTCGCCAATCATGTACGGCTAGTTTGTGTCAATCGCCGAGCTTACGATGGCATCACTTCATCACACACGCAGGAGAGACATCATGGCTAACGTTCAACAGGGTGGTTTCAAGCGGGTATGGTTCGTCACCGGCGCATCGCGAGGCATCGGCGCGTTGATAGCTGAAGCTGCGCTCGCGGACGGCAACGCGGTGGTGGCCGCCGGACGCAAGGTCGCGGCGATCAGCGAGCGTCTTGGCGAGTCGGCTGCGTTGTTGCCGGTGGAGCTGGACGTGACCAACGAGGCCCAGGCAAAGGCGGCGGTGCAGGCCGCGATTGAAAAATTCGGCCGCATCGACGTGTTGGTCAACAACGCCGGGTTCGGTCTCCTTGGCGCGGTGGAAGAATCCGCCGACAACGAAGTGCGTCGCATGTACGACACGAATGTCTTCGGCTTGCTCAACGTCACGCGCGCTGTATTGCCGACCATGCGCGCGAACCGCTCGGGCCACGTGATCAATGTTTCATCGATTGGCGGCTATCGTGCCGCGGCGGGCTTTGGCGTGTATTCGTCGACGAAGTTCGCCGTCGAAGGCATCACGGAAGCGTTGCATGCCGAGTTGAGACCGCTGGGCATTCGCGCGACAGTCGTCGAGCCGGGGTATTTTCGTACCGACTTTCTCGATGCGTCCTCGCTGGTCGTGGCGCCCGAGGTGATCCACGATTACGACGAAACCTCGGGTGCGGTTCGCCGCAAGGCCATGCAATTGAATCACAACCAGCCTGGCGACCCGACCAGGCTTGCGGCCGCGATGATCGCGCTGGTCGACGCGGCGTCCCCGCCGTTGCGCCTGCCGCTTGGGACGGACACGCTGGCCGCCATCGCTGCGAAAAACGCTTATGTGACGCAGGAAACGGAAACGTGGAAACAGCTGTCGTCTTCAACCGACTTCGCTGCCTGAGTGAGGAAAGCGGCGGTTCGGCATGGGTTGAGCCGCTGTTCTGGCATTGCACCCGAACCCTGCGAGGATTGATGCAATCTGGCGAGCACATCGATGTACTCGCAGCTGGGCGGCACGCGGATCGCGCACCGAGCCCCGAGACCACGTGCAGCAACGAGCGTCGACTTGCAGCGGCGCTCGCCTCAACATCGCCCCACAATTCAGAATCTTCCGACAGTTGCAGGCGAAACACCTCCCTATAGTCGCGCTGCTTTTGGGGAGTGCTGTTTCGATGAAACTGATCGACTGGATCGTCACCCTCGTCATCATGCTGATGGTGATCGTTTTTTTCTGCGCGCGCCGGCTGCCCACCTGGTCGCACGACACCCGCGCTCGGCATATGAAAGGGACCCGTTTGCTGATGCAGGCCGCGTGTGCACTGTGGGCGGCGCTGCTGGGTGTCACGCACGGCCTGTTTGCCGTCGAGGGTCTTGCGGGCATTCGGCCAACACCGGCCGAAACGTTCGCCGGCATCGCCGTGCTGCTGGCATGCGGTTGCTACTGGTCGGTGCGCGGCAGAAGACTGCTGAAGCCGCGGCGGATTTTCGCCGGTTGATGCGCGGGCGAGCGCCATCCGCGCCGCACGATCGAGCGCCCCCTACCGCGTGCTGATTCCTCGCACCGCGTCGATCGAACGCGCGGACGACCCGCCGCCTGCGCCTAAGCCTGGCCCCGCAGCGCCCGGCACGCTCTGACGCGCACCGCGCGCCGCCGGAGCCGGACCCGCCGCGGCGAGCGCAGCCGCGCCAGCCGCGGCCGGTTTCGCGCCCGCGGCACCCGCCTCTGGCAGCGACAGATAGAACGTCGTGCCCACCCCCTCCTTCGATTCCGCCCACACGCGGCCGCCATGTCGCTCGACCATCCGCCGCACGAGCGCGAGGCCGATGCCCTCGCCGGCCGCGGCATTGCCGTGCAGCCGCTGGAACGCGGTGAACAGGCGCGGCAGCGCGATCGCCGGGATACCGAGGCCGTTGTCGCGCACGTAGAAGATCCGCAGCGAATGCACGCCCGGCGGCGCAGGCGTCGTGCCGATTTCGACGCGGCCCTCGCGCGCCGGGTCCAGATAGTTGACCGCGTTGCCAATCAGGTTTGCGAAGATCTGTTCGAGCGCGGTCGGATCGCCCCTTACCGCGGGCAGTTCGCCGACCGTCACGCGCGCGCGCCGCGCACGGATCGAGCCCTGCATCGCATCGACGACACGTTGCACGATGTCGCGCACATCGACATTCTGGCGCCGGTACTCGACCCGCCCGACCCGCGACAGCCGCAGCAGCGCGTCGATGATGTGCGACGCACGCAGCACCGCGGTCTGCAGATAATGCAGCGCCTCGCCGATGTCCTCGTCGACGAGGCGCTCGATCCGCTCGCGCGTGCTGATCGCGAGCGACGAACCGCGCACCGCGTCGCGCAACTCGTCGCTTGCGCGAATCAGCTCCCTGGAAAATCCCTGCAGGTTCACGAGCGGCGCGCGCAGGTCGTGCGACACGCTGTAGATGAACATTTCGTTTTCCTGGGTCTGCTGGCGCAGCGTCTCGTTGCTGCGCGCGAGCTCGGCGGCGCGCCGCTCGAGGTCCGCGTGAAAGCGAGCTTCGATGCGCTCGGCTTCGAGCAGTCGGCGGCTCGTCTCGTGCAAGGTCAGATCGAGCCGCGCGATTTCATCGCTACCCGCGCCGAGCGGCGCGAGCGGCTCGTTGCCGGCGAGCCGGCCCGCGTTGTCGGACAGCAGTGCGAGCCGGCCGCGCACACCGCGCGTGAACATCCAGACGGCGAGCGCGACGAACAGCAGCGAGCCCAACGCGGCAGCGACGATCAGCGTCTGTTCCCGTTCGCGCACGGCGGCGACGGCATTCGAGCGCGAGCTATCGAGACGGCGCTCCTCGGCCTGGAACGCGGTCACCTCCACACGGAAATGATCGAGCACGTCGGCCTGGGCGAGATCGTGGAAGCGCGCGAGAATCTCGCCGGTCCGCCCGGCGTGCAGCATGTCCTGGATCCGGTCGGACCACTGGCGGTACGCCTGCACCGCCTGGCGCACCTCGGCCACGCGCTCGACCTGCGCCGGATCGTCCGCGACGAGTTCGGCGAGCTCGTCGATGCGCCGGTCGACGTCCATCCATACCGCGATCGGGGTGGTGAAATGCGCGTCGTTGGCGAGCACCGCGCCCCGCAGCGCGACCGATTCGGCCAGCACCGGATCGAGAATCTCCGTGGTCTGGCGCAACACCTCCTCGCTATGCATCGCCCAGCGCTCGGCCATCGTCGCATCCGCCTGGGCCTTCACGACACCGGTGAGCAGCGCGAGTTCGAAAACGGCCGGGATCGCGATCAGAAGCAGGCCTTTAGTGGTCAGTCTCATGCGTGCCCATGGGAGGGGTTGGCCGGCGGATCGTGCACGGAGTCGGCACATTATGTCGGCGTTTGCGCGGGAAAAGAAAGAGGGGCACGAACGCGTCGACGGCAGCTTCTGCCGTTCGCGCACCGTGCGCCAGAAATGGGCATCGACGCGCCCGACCAGCATCTCGCTGCGTCAGGACTTCGAATGAAAATGTAATTTACATCGAATATTTCGCCCTCGTCTGGGTCAATCTGTGCAAGGGCGTCGATTTATGCACTTTTCTTGTGCTATTCATCTCTGTTCAGGTGCATGACGCGCTCGGGCGGCGCATGGCTCAAAACCCACCGGATGCCCATCCCGGTGCCCGATTGCACCGTGTCGACGCGACCAGCACAGCTTTGGCCCGCTTCTTGCTGACATAGCGCACTTTTTTGGCATAAGCGGGACATATCGATGGAAAGTCTGAAATACGGCGCCGATACCGAGTTTCTTTTGATCGGCGCCGCCATGGTGCTGGCGATGCACGCGGGATTCGCCTTCCTGGAGCTTGGCACCGTGCGCAAGAAGAATCAGGTGAATGCGCTGGTCAAAATTCTGGTGGACTTCGCGGTCTCGACGATCGCGTACTTCTTCATCGGCTACACGATCGCATACGGCGTGCAGTTTTTCGACAGCGCGGCGACGCTCGCCCAGCACAACGGCTATGCGCTCGTGCGCTTTTTCTTCCTGCTGACGTTCGCCGCCGCGATCCCCGCGATCGTGTCGGGTGGCATCGCCGAGCGCTCCAAGTTCAATCCGCAGTTGTTCGCGACGTTCGTGCTGGTCGGTTTCATCTATCCGTTCTTCGAAGGCATCGCGTGGAATGACCGCTTCGGCATCCAGGACTGGCTCACGCAGGCTTTCGGCGCGCCGTTCCATGACTTCGCGGGCTCGGTGGTGGTGCACGCGTTCGGCGGCTGGGTCGCGCTGCCGGCCGTGCTGCTGCTCGGCGCGCGCCACGGTCGCTATCACCGCGACGGCGGTATCGCCGCGCATCCGCCGTCGAACATTCCGTTTCTCGCGCTCGGCGCATGGGTGCTGACGGTCGGCTGGTTCGGCTTCAACGTGATGAGCTCGCAGACGCTCGACAAGATCAGCGGCCTCGTCGCGGTCAATTCGCTGATGGCGATGGTCGGCGGCACGCTGAGCGCGTGGTTCGCGGGCCGCAACGACCCGGGCTTCACGTACAACGGCCCGCTCGCCGGGCTCGTCGCGGTGTGCGCGGGCTCGGACATCATGCATCCGCTCGGCGCGCTGGTCACGGGCGGTATCGCCGGCGTGCTGTTCGTCTACATGTTCACCTGCGTGCAGAACCGCTGGCGCATCGACGACGTGCTCGGCGTGTGGCCGCTGCATGGGCTGTGCGGCGCATGGGGCGGCATCGCGGCCGGGATCTTCGGCATCCATTCGCTCGGCGGGCTGGGCGGTGTGTCGTTCGCCTCGCAGGTCATCGGCACGCTCGGCGGAATCGTCGTGTCGGGGCTCGGCGGCACGGTCGTGTATGGCGTGATCCGCATGACGGTCGGTCTGCGCCTCGACCAGGAAGAGGAATACAACGGCGCCGATCTGTCGATTCACAAGATTTCGGCAACGCCGGAGTGAACGAAGGCGGCGCTCGCGGGAAACAGGAGAGGCGCGAATCCCGCGCCTGTCCCCAAATGCGCGCGCCGATGTTAGACTTCGCGGCTGGAGATGGCATTCTCCATTAACCGCCCTTGGGGCTGATGATGCCTGCTACGCCCGGTTATGCGGACGCGGCATCAACTCGCCCGCATCGACCGGTCTGTCGACATTCCGGTTTCGATCCTCTTCCATGTATTGGTCTTTTCTCGCTGTCGCGATTGGCGGCGCACTCGGCTCGCTGTTTCGCTGGTTCCTCGGCATTCGACTTAACCCGGTCTTTAGCGACCTGCCGCTCGGCACGCTCGCCGCCAACGTGATCGCCGGCTACATCATCGGCGTGGCGGTCGCGGGCTTCGCGCGTGTGCCCCAGCTCACGCCGGAATGGCGGCTGTTCGTCATCACCGGTCTGATGGGCGGGCTGTCGACGTTCTCGACGTTCTCCGCGGAGGTCGTGCAGCGTCTGCAGGACGGCCGGTTCGGCTGGGCGGCGGGCGAAGTGGCGATTCACCTGAGCACTTCGCTGATCATGACGATTCTCGGCATCGCGACGGTTTCGTTGCTGGCGCGCTGAGGCGAACACGTTGACGAGGATCACGGACGCGGGCCCGAGCCGTCGGCAATCGGGCTCGCGCCTGTTTTCATCTGAGCTCGGTGCGAGCCAGCTCGACGATCTCGTCGCCGCGTCCGTTCAATATCGCACGCAGCATATAAAGGCTGAATCCCTTCGCATGGGCAAGTTCCACCTTCGGAGGCATGGCAAGCTCATGCTTCGATGTGATCACATCGACGAGTGCGGGACCGGGATGCGCAAACGCCTGCACCTGGCCGGCAGCGCGTCTCACTGTGTCTTCGGCACCGACGTCGCAGGCAGCGGCGCGGGCCGCGCTGCGTCCCAGCGGCTCTTCAGCACGCGGCGCAGCCTGGTCCTGAGCGGCACCACGACCCGCTCCTGAAACAGCACCGACGCCACCAGCACCAGGATCAGATAGACCGGATAGGCGGAAAAATGCATGGGCACCTGGCTTGCCGCCTCCCGGCAAACATGCGGTCGATGCACGCATGACAACAGCGAATACGGAATGCCAAGCAGCTTCTGCACTTTGAGAAAGCCGATAAATAGCGGGTATTGCAGCGCGAAGATCGACAACGAAGCGTTGCCGAGCCGTCTCGTCCAGGCGGTTACGCGCGGCGACGCGTTTTGCAGTGCGCTCGCGCAAACAAAAATCACCGCGACTTGCGCGGGCAAGAGTGCGCCGTTGTGAAGAAGTACTTCCCACGAACGCATTCCCGCCGTAAACAGAAAAGTGGCGCCGATGAAAAGTGCCCCTGTAGCAGCGAATATGATCCACCGGCAACTCGCGATCATGCCGGTAATGCTTTCGGCGTTCGCCTCGAATATCCCGTAAGCGAGAATGCCCGCCAGAAACTCCGGAAGCCGCACCAGCGGATTGGTATGCAACACACCGATCGGCCACACCTGATACCAGCCGCCTGCAACGACGATCACGGCCGGCAACAGGCTGGCGCCCCACATCGCCATCAGCATCGTGGATTTCAAGCGCATCGACAGCAGGCGTGGCGCGAGCGCCGGAAACAATAAATAGAAAAAAAACAGCGTCGACAACGACCACGACGGAATGTTGAATGACAGATAAAAGGGATTCCAGGCCTGCAATAACAGAATCTGTAAAACCGCATTGACCGCCACTTCCACACCGCTCATGGTGTGCACAATCGGCGGTGCTGAATCGAGGTTGCTCAGTTCGGTGTCGAAGGGATGGGAATTCACAGCCATTAATGCAACGCTCAGCGCTAACGTAACAATGTGAATGGGATAAATATTGCTAAAACGGTTGATAAAAAACTTCGATGCCGAAACCTTCATCACTTCGCCAGTTTTCTTTTCCACCGAAACGTGCGATAGAATGAATCCTGACAGAATAAAGAAGATACTCGTCGCGCAGCCGCCGAATTTGAAGAAGTCGGCCATTGGCATCGCCTTCGCCTCGGGGTAAATGACGAGCGTGTGGAAGACGACCAGATAGCAGGCCAGCAGGAACCTCAGGATGTCCAGCCCCGGGAGCATCGCCTTCATTTTGTTTTCCTTTTTCTTACGTGTAAATATCGCTTCATTGCGTTTCCTTTCATTTTTATATTCTTTAATTTTTAAATTGAAAGCATTCACGCGGCTCGATATGCGGAGCATGATTCATGGAGGCGCGGCAACCGGTATGTGCGCTTCCGCACCAATTGCAGCTGCAAAAAAACCACTGTGTGCGAAGATCGCCCGAAACCAGCGCGCGCGTCTCTCCGCCCGCCATCCCGTTAATGAGAAAACAGTGACAAAATAAATGCGCAGAGCTGCGATGTAAAAAAACGCAACCAATAGGCGTGTCTCAGAACACGGTGGACGGAGCTTGGGCAATACCGGCGAAGAGACGCCACGCTTCAAATCGCGCGGCGAGCTGTTTGCGATAGAGCGAGGCGCTCAGCAGATGACTGCGTGCGTTCGGGCAAGCGAAACCCTCGCATCCGGCGCTCGCGTTCGCGCGTGGGTTGATGGCTGTTTTCAGCGCGGTTGTTCACGCGCGCGCAGGCCTTGACGAACACGTGCTTCACATTCGCCAGCTCAGGGATCTCTGTTTTCGCGGGCCATGTGCTGCCCGGCTTGCGACGGGCAGTCCTGACCTGATGCGCAAAACCGGCGCCGAACTTGTCCGTCCACCGCCGGATCGATTCGGCTGACAACCACGCCGCGCTCGAACAGTAGCTCCTCGATGTCGCGAAGGCTGAGTTGAAAGCGGAAATACCACCGAACCGCGTGGCTGATGACTGACGCCGGGAATCGATGGCCATGGTAGAGCGATTTCGTCTTCTTCATCACGTCATCGTAGCTGACCAGCGCGCGAACGTGACAACGCCCGGCGAACCAATCCTCACGCCCCGTTCGGAATCCCTTCAATCGGACACTCCGGCGTCCCTGGCGTCGGGCGCGTGAGTGCTTCGACGCGGCGGCGCGTGCCGTCGGGGTCTTCGATCCAGTCGCGATAGAACCCAAACGGACAGGCCGCCACGCCGTTCGCGCCGTCGCCCGAATTGATCGTGCCCGTGTACCCGCGGTGCAGAAGTTTGTATAGATGGTTCTGCGACTGCATCGTGCGCCGCGCGTCGCGGATCATGCTCAGCGAGAGCTCCGCGTACTGCACGCCCATCTCCTCCTCGCCGCACTCGCCGAGCGTGCGCCCGTCGAAACCCACGATCGCCGAGTGACCAAAGTACGAATACACGCCGTCCCAGCCCGTGGCATTCGCCACGGCGACGTAAGTGTTATTCATCCACGCCATTGCCTTAGCCACCATCACCTGCTGCTCCTTGGCCGGATACATGTAGCCCTGGCAGCGCACGATCAATTCCGCGCCGTTCATCGCGCAGTCGCGCCAGATCTCGGGATAGTTGCCGTCATCGCAGATGATCAGGCTGATCTTCAGACCCTTCGGCCCATCCGTCACGTAGGTACGATCGCCCGGATACCAGCCTTCGATCGGCGTCCAAGGCATGATCTTGCGATACTTCTGCACGATCTCGCCGCGATTGTCGATCAGCACAAGCGTGTTGTACGGCACCTTACGCGGATGTTCTTCGTGACGCTCTCCCGTGATCGAGAACACCCCCCAGACGTTGGCCTGGCGGCACGCCGCCGCAAATATTTCCGTCTCCTCGCCCGGCACCGTCGACGCCGTATCGAACATCTCCTGCCGGTCGTACATGATGCCGTGCGTCGAATACTCGGGAAACACGACGAGATCCATGCCAGGCAATCCCTGTTTCATGCCGATCACCATGCCGGCGATGCGGCGCGCATTGTCGAGCACCTCCGCCTTCGTATGCAGACGCGGCATCTTGTAGTTGACCACCGCGACGCCCACGCAATCGTTGCTGCTCGAAATATCGCCATGTCGCATGACATATCCTCCTTAAGTCCCTCAGATCGCAGGCGGACTTCGGGCCGCCCGCTCCGCTTCAGCACACACTCATTAGTGGCTGATCATCCATGGTCGTCCTGCCGGCCGTTTGAGTCCGTCCGAAGCCGATCCCGCGAGCTTCGCGCTGCCACCCGAGCAGCAACTGCATCCTGCCCGATGACGCAACGGCGCCCCGTCACCGGACTGGCGCGGCGCGTGCTGCGCGCGCTCGTTCGTTGCGTACGCGGAGCGCCGTGTATTCGCCATCAAGGCTAGCGACGGCGCGCTGATCACCCGGCCACTCTCCCCTCCGCACTCGGGACAGCAGCAAGACTTTTCGCGGTCCGCCATGCGCCGCATGACGGAAAACGGACCGCAACTCACGCATTCGAAGTCGTAGATCGGCATGACAAGCTCTCCTGGTAGCGTTGGCTCAGACGTTCGCCAGATCCGGCGAGCATGGCAAATCCACACCGCCCTTGATGTGCTGAATGGGCCCATCGGCATTTGGGCGAATGTCGAAGTCGAAAATCTGTGTCGGCAGCCACAAGGTCGCGCACGCATTGGGAATATCGACCACGCCGCTGATATGCCCCTGCACCGGCGCACAACCGAGCAACGAATACGCCTGCGCGCCCGAATAGCCGAACTTCTTCAGATACTCGATCGCGTTCAGACAAGCCTGCCGATACGCGACCGTCACGTCGAGATAATGTTGAGCGCCCTGCTCGTCGACCGAAATGCCTTCGAAAATGAGGTAATCGTTGTAATTCGGCGTGATAGGACTCGGCTGGAATACCGGATTGCGAATTCCGTATTTCGCCATGCCACCCTTGATCAGATTCACGCGCATGTGTACCCAGCCCGCCATTTCGATCGCGCCGCAAAACGTGATCTCGCCGTCGCCCTGGCTGAAGTGCAGATCGCCGACGGAAAGTCCTGCGCCATCCACGTAGACGGGGAAGAACACCTTCGAGCCGCGCGACAGATCCTTGATGTCGCAATTACCGCCGTGCTCACGCGGCGGCACGGTGCGCGCCCCTTGCGCCGCCGCCTTGTCACGCGCGTCGCCCGTGAGTTGCCCCATATGCGCGGTCGCGGCGAACGGCGGATTCGCCAGTGGCGGCACGCGCTCCGGCGCGGTCGCGATCAGGCCGGTTTCGCGTGCGTTCCAGGTTTCTAGCAGTTTCGGATCAGGCAGGCATCCGATCAGGCCGGGGTGAATCAGACCCGCGAAATTCACGCCTGGAATGTGGCGCGAGTTCGTATAGACGCCGTGAAAATCCCAGATCGACTTCTGCGCGGCGGGAAAATGGTCGGTGAGAAAACCGCCGCCATTGGACTTCGAGAAAAATCCGTTGAAGCCCCACTGGCTCTCGGACTTCGCACCGATGTCGAGCAGGTCCACGACCAGCAGATCGCCGGGTTCCGCGCCATGCACGCCGACCGGGCCGGACAGAAAATGGACGATCGACAGATCGATGTCGCGCACGTCGTCGGCGCTGTCATCGTTCTTGATGAAGCCGCCGGTCCAGTCGTAGGTTTCGAGGATGAAGTCGTCGCCGGGCTTGACCCAGCAAGCCATCGGAATATCCGGGTGCCAGCGGTTGTGCACCTGCGTGTTTTCGTAGGCCGGCTGGTTCAGATCCACCTTGATGAGAGTTTCGGGCATTGCGTTCGCTCCGTGGTTCGAGGGTCAGTAAATGCGGTTCGGTGCGCCGCACTCATACCGAGAGGTATTCGCGGATGCGGTCGGTGTCGCCTGCATCGCGGGTGCTTTGATGTACGAAGCGGCCGCCTTCGATCACGAAGAGCCGGTCGGCGACGTCGAGCGCGAAGCTCAACACCTGCTCGGACACCACGATGGCGATGTTGCGGCTCGTGCGAATCTGATTGAGTGCCTTCGCGATGTCCTTGATGACGGACGGCTGAATGCCCTCGGTAGGCTCGTCGAGCAGCAACACCTTCGGATCGGTCGCGAGCGCGCGCGCAATCGCGAGCTGCTGTTGCTGGCCGCCCGAGAGGTTGCCGCCCTTGCGCCGTCGCATGTCGAACAGCACGGGAAAGAGCGCGTAGAGATCGTCGGGCACGAGCTGGCTGCGCGCGTTTTCGAGGCCCGTCTGGATGTTCTCCTCGACGCTCAGCGACGCGAAGATCTGCCGGCCTTGCGGCACGTAGCCGATGCCTTTCGCCACGCGCCGGTAGCTCTCGTCTTTGGACACGTCGGCGCCGCCCACCCGCACCGTGCCGCGATTGGCGGGCAGCATGCCTATGAGCGCCTTGAAAAGCGTCGTCTTGCCCATGCCGTTGCGGCCCATCACCGCGACGCTTTCGCCGTTCGCCACGGAAAATCCGATGCCGTGCAGCACCTCGCTCTGGCCGTAGCTGACCACGAGATCGTCGACTTCCAGCATGATGTGTTCTCCGTGTAAATTCAGTGGCCGAGATAGACATCGATCACGCGAGGATCGGATTGCACCTGCGCCATCGGCCCTTCCGCGAGGATCTTGCCTTGATGCATGACCGTGACCTTGTGCGCGATCCGCTCGACGAAGGCCATGTCGTGCTCGATCACGATCATCGAGCGATTGCGGCAAATGTGATCGAGCAGTTCCGCTGTGACTTCCCGTTCGCGCGCGCTCATGCCTGCAATCGGTTCGTCCAGCATCAGGAGTTCGGGGTCCTGCATCAGTAACATGCCGATTTCCAGCCACTGCTTCTGGCCGTGCGACAGCAGCCCGGCTTCGAGATCGAGCGAAGCGGCAAGACCGATCTCATCGGCTACCGCACGCACCCGGTCGGCCACTTCGGCATCCTCGCGATAGGCGAGCGCGCCGAACACGCTGCGTCCGCGCGGAAACGACACTTCGAGGTTTTGCGCGACGCTCAGGTTTTCGTAGATCGACGGCGTCTGGAACTTGCGGCCGATGCCCTTGCGCACCCGCCGGAACTCGGCGAGATTCGTGATTTCCTCGTTGCGGAACTTGATGCTGCCGGCGGTTTCCCTGGTCTTGCCGCAAATCAGATCGAGCAGCGTCGTTTTGCCCGCACCGTTCGGGCCGATCACGACGCGCAATTCGCCGCGCTCGAGATAGAGGTTCAACGAATCGATCGCCTTGAAACCGTCGAACGACACGCTCAGATCTTCGATCGCAAGCAGAAAGTCAGTGTTGCTCATGCGTCAGATCTCCTTGTTCGCTGCGCCGAGCCACCGGCGGATACGCGGCCGGGCATGCTCTTCGTAGAGGCCCGCGAGCCCGTTCGGAAAGGCCATCACCACGCCGATGAACATCGCCGCCATCAGATAGAGCCAGAGATCAGGCAGGCTCTCCGAGAACCAGCTTTTGCCGAGGTTGACGAGAATCGCGCCATACACCGCGCCCACCAGTGACATGCGCCCGCCGACTGCGGCATAGATCACCATCTCGATCGACGGCACGATGCCGACGAACGACGGTGACATGAAACCCACCTGCAACGTGAACATTGCGCCACCGACAGCCGCGAGCAGCGCCGCGAGGCAGAACGCGAACACCTTGAACATCGCGACGTCGTAACCGGAGAAGCGCACGCGGTCCTCCTTGTCGCGCATCGCGAGCAGCAGCGTGCCGAGCTTGCTGCGCTGGACCCAGCGACAGGCGAGCAGCGCGCCGATCAGCAGCACCGCATTGACGAAATAAAGAACCAGCTTCGCGTGGTCGGTGCGGATGTCCCAGCCGAGCAGCGTGCGCAGATCGGTGATCCCGTTCACGCCACCCGTATATCCTTGCTGGCCGATGATCAGCACCGAAAGAATCAAGGCGACCGCCTGCGTGATGATCGCGAAGTACACGCCGCCCACCCGCCGCTTGAACATCGCATAACCGACGACGAACGCGAGAGCCGTAGGCACCACGAGCACGGCGAGGATCGAGAACGGTAGAGAATGAAACGGCCTCCACCACGTAGGCAGCGCGGTGAGCTGATTCCAGTCCATGAAGTCGGGAATGCCGGGCGTGGTCTGCGTGTGGGTGGCGGCCGGGTCGGACGCCTCAAGCTTGAGGAACATCGCCATCGCGTAACCGCCGAGGCCGAAGAACACGCCTTGTCCGAGGCTGAGCACGCCGCCGTAGCCCCACGCGATCACGAGGCCAATCGCCACGAAAGCGTAGGTGAGGTACTTGCCCATCAGGTTCAAGCGAAACGTATCCAGCACAAGCGGAAACACGACAACGATCAGCACCGCGAGTATCGCGATGCCCACGTAGCCCGACGCGTCGAGCCGCATCGCGAGCGCGCGCCAGCCTCCCGGCGCGCTGGGACCGGATCGCGGGGAAACGCTCCCCGCCACGGCTTGGATGGGTTCCATGTCCATCTCCATACGAATTAATCAGTGAATGAGCCGTGCACGGCGCCCCGCACTCACACGCGCCGCACCTTCGACGCAAAGAGTCCCTGCGGACGCAGCATCAGGATCACGACGACCGTCAGCAGCGTAAGAACACGTGCAATCGAACCCGACAGGAAAAACTCGCTGATCGACTGCATTTGCGCGATGCCGAACGCCGAGGCCACGGTGCCGAGCAGGCTCGCCGCGCCGCCAAAGGTGACGACAAGAAACGAATCGACGATATAGAGAGAACCGCTGGTGGGTCCGGTCGAGCCGATCGCTGTGAACGCCGCGCCCGCCACCCCCGCAATACCGCAGCCGATCGCGAAGGTCATCCGGTCAGTGCGCCGCGTGTTGATGCCGGCAGCGTTGGCCATGGGCCGGTTGGCAACCGTGGCACGCACGCGCAGGCCCCAGCGCGAGCGGTAGAGCGCAAGCAGCAGTCCACCTGTCATGACCAGCGCGAGTCCCATCACGAACATGCCGCTGACTGGAATATCCAGGCCAGGCGCTGGCTCCCAGGAGCCCATCAGCCAGTCGGGCAGCGCAGGACTCACTTCCTTCGGCCCGAACGTCGAGCGAAACACTTGCTGCATGCCGAGACTCAGACCCCAGGTAGCGAGCAGCGTGTCGAGCGGACGGCGGTATAAATGGCGGATCAATGCCCATTCGGCGAGCCAGCCCGCCGCGAACGCGAGGCCGAACGCCGCGACGATCGCGAAGAAAAAGTACACCGGCGTGAACGCGTGCCAGACGTTCTGCGAGAACCACGAAAACATGTAGACGGTATAAGCGCCGATCGTCATGAATTCACCGTGCGCCATGTTGATCACGCCCATCTGGCCGAAGATCACGGCGAGCCCAAGCCCCATCAGGAGCAGAACGCTGAACAGGCTCAGACCGGCGAAGCCCTGCATCAGCGTGATGTTGAAAATGTCGGTGGCGGACATCGAGCGCTCCTCGCGCGGCGGCGCGTTGCGTCGCCGCGCAGCTGCGGTTGACGGATTACATGTAGCCCTTCGGGAACGGATTCGGCTGGATCGGCTGGTCGGACTGCGCGACGACCTTGAATTGGCCGTCTGCCTGGCCCTGGCCGATCAGCGAGCGGCTCCACAGGTGGTGATTCGCATCGACCTTCGCATAGCCCTGCGGCGCATTGGCCACGTCGATGCCCGCCGACGACGCCACCACCTTGTCCACGTCGAAGCTGCCCGCGCGCTCGCAGGCGGCCTTCCAGATCCATGGGCCGAGATACGCGGCCTGGGTCACGTCGCCGATTACGGACTTCTGGCCGTAGCGCGCCTTGAACGCAGCAACGAACTTCTTGTTGTTCTCGTTATCGAGTGCCTCGAAGTATTTCATCGACGAATAGAAGCCCGCGAAGTTGTCGCCGCCGATGCCGAGCACTTCGTCCTCGGTTACCGACAGCGTCAGCAGGAACTGCTTCTGCGGAGTGATACCGGCCGCCTTGAGCTGCTTGTAGAACGCAACGTTCGAGCCGCCCACCACGCTCGCGAAAATGCAGTCCGGCCGCGCGAGCTTGATCTTGTTCATCAGCGACGCAAACTCGGTCGTGCCGAGCGGGTAATACTCCTCGCCGACGACCTTCGCGTGCAGATGCTGCTCGATATGACGGCGCGCGATCTTGTTCGACGTACGCGGCCAGATATAGTCGGAACCAATCAGGAAAAACGTCTTGGCCTTCTTCGTGTTCGATGCCCAGTCGAGCGCCCAGAGAATCTGCTGGGTCGCTTCCTGGCCCGTGTAGAACACGTTCTTCGATTGTTCGAGGCCTTCGTAGAAGGTCGGGTAATAGAGCAGCCCGTTGTCCTTCTCGAACACCGGCAGCACTGCCTTGCGCGAGGCCGAGGTCCAGCAGCCGAACACGGCCGCGACGTGGTCGTTCTCGAGCAGCTTCTTCGACTTCTCCGCGAAGGTCGGCCAGTCGGAGGCGCCGTCTTCCTGAATGATCTGGATCTTGCGCCCGAGCACGCCGCCCATTGCGTTGATCTGCTCGATCGCAAGGCGTTCGGCCTGGATCGAACCGGTTTCGGAGATCGCCATCGTGCCGGTCGCCGAATGCAACTGGCCGACTGTCACCGTGGTATCGGTCACCGCGAGTCCGGTGGTGTTCACCTTGGCGGTGGGCGGCGTTTGAGCAAATGAAGTACGTGGCAGCCCCAGCGCCATCAACGGCGCGGCGGCGAGGCCGCCGATCAGTTTCCGGCGCAACGGCGACGGTGTGCGAGCATCATCATCGATTCGATCGTCTGCGGACATCACATTCTCCTTATCGGTCGCCCTGCGCTTCTTGCGAGAGCTGGTTCGAGGTTGGACGCAATGTAGAAAGCCAAATTGGCAACCGGAATACGTCGATTGACGTATTCCCCGCAGTCGCACTGGAATGTAATTTGCATCAGACACCGATCCGATCGTTTCCGCACCAATCCAGATCATCTCCATGCCCCAGAGTCACCCGTCAGTGGGCACGCCCAGTACCCAACGCATCGTCAAGGTGCGGCGCGACTACAATGCGTGGGTCGGCGACGAAACGCTTGAGGATTACGCGTTGCGCTTCACGCCGCGTTCGTTTCGACGCTGGTCGGAACTGCGCGTCGCCAACACGGCAATCGGCGCCGTGTCTTTTCTGGTGCTCGAAGCGATCGGCGGCAGTCTCGTCGTCAACTATGGCTTTACGAACGCGGTCTGGGCGATCGCGGTCGTATCGGTGCTCATCTGGCTCACCAGTCTGCCGATCAGCTTTTACGCCGCGCGCCATGGCGTCGACATGGATCTGCTGACGCGCGGCGCGGGCTTCGGCTATATCGGCTCGACGCTCACGTCGCTGCTCTATGCCGTCTTCACGTTTATTTTCTTCGCGCTCGAAGCGGCCATCATGTCGCTCGCGTTGCAACTCTATTTTCATATCTCGCTGGCGATCGCCTATGTACTGAGCTCGCTCGTCGTGATTCCGATCGTGATGTTCGGCATCACGTTGATCAATCGGCTGCAAAGCTGGACTCAGCCGCTGTGGCTGGTACTGTTCGCGCTGCCCTATGCGGCTGTGCTGTGGCACCATCCGGGTCTGGTGCACGAATGGACGACCTTTGCCGGCTTCGCTCCGCAAGGCCGCGCGTTCAGCGTGATCGCGTTCGGGCAGGCCTCGACCGTGGTGTTTGCATTGATCGTGCAGGTCGGCGAGCAGGTGGATTTCTTGCGCTTCCTGCCGCCGCTGACTGCAAAGAACCACACGCGCTGGTGGCTCGCGCTGCTGTCGGCGGGACCGGGCTGGATCGTGCCCGGCGCGCTCAAGATGCTCGGCGGCGCATTCCTCGCCTTCGTCGCGATCCAGTATGAAGTCAGTCCGGCGGAGGCCACGCAGCCCACCCAGATGTACCTCGTCGCCTATCACCTGCTGCTCGATCCGTTTGGGCTCGCGAGCTGGGCGCTGCCCGCGATGACGCTGTTCGTGATCGTTTCGCAGTTGAAGATCAACGTGACGAATGCGTACGCGGGCTCGCTCGCGTGGTCGAATTTTTTTGCCCGTCTGACGCATAGCCATCCGGGGCGGGTGGTGTGGCTCGTGTTCAATGTGATGATCGCGCTGCTGCTCGTGGAAATGGGTGTATTCGAGGCGATCGCCAGGGTGCTGTCGCTCTACGCAAACATCGCGATCGCGTGGATCGGCGCACTGTTCGCCGATCTCGTCATCAACAAGCCGCTTGGGCTTAGCCCGCGTCATATCGAATTCAAACGCGCACACCTGTACGACGTGAATCCCGTCGGCGTAGGCGCGATGCTGATCGCCGCCGCCGCCGCGATGCTCGCGCGAAGCGGCATGTTCGGCTTGCTGGCACAAGCCATGTCGTCGTTCATCGCGTTCGGCGTGGCGCTCGCCTGTGCTCCGGTGCTCGCGATCGTCACGCGCGGACGCTACTACATCGCGCGCGCCGCCCAACCCACGGGCAACGCCACTTCGCTTCGCTGCGCGATCTGCGAGAACGCGTTCGAACCGGAAGACACAGCCTTCTGCCCTGCCTACGGCGGCACGATCTGCTCGCTGTGCTGTTCGCTCGATTCGCGCTGCCACGATCGCTGCAAGCCGCACGCACGCTTCGCGTCGCAAGCCGATCGTGCGCTACATCGCGTGTTTCCCCGCGTGCGGCTCGGCCCAGCCGCCCTGCGTCTCATGCACTATGCCAGCCTCATGTGCGCGATACTCGCGGTGCTCGCGAGCGTGCTCTATCTGATCTGGTCACAGAGTGTGACCTCGCTCGCCGTCGACGGATCGTCGATCGACAGCGCGATCGGCCACAGTTTTCTGAAGATATTCTTCGCGCTTTCTCTCGTCGGCTGCATAGCGGCGTGGTGGTTCGTGCTGGAGCGCGAAAGCCGCCGCGTCACGCAGGAAGAATCGCAACGGCAAAACGAATTGCTGATGCAGGAAATCGACGCGCACCAGAAAACCGACGCCGCGCTCAAGCGCGCGACGGCCGCCGCCGAATCGGCGAATCAGGCGAAAAGCCGCTACGTGTCCGGTTTGAGCCACGAGTTGCGCACACCGCTGAACAGCATTCTCGGCTACGCACAGTTGCTTTTGCAGGCGAAAGAGGAGTTTTCGCCGACGCGCTACAGTGCCGTGCGAACGATTCACCGCAGCGGCGAACATCTGCTTGCGCTCGTCGATGGGCTGCTCGACGTCGCGCGTATCGAGGCGGGCAAGCTGGAACTGAACATCGCACGCGTGTCACTGGTGGATTTCGTCGCGCACGTCACCTCAATGCTGCGCCCGCAGGCGCTCGAGAAAACGCTCGCTTTCGACGTGCAGACCGTAGGCCGCCTGCCCGCCACCGTGCGTACCGACCAGAAATGCATGGGTCAGATTTTGACCAACCTGATCGGCAACGCGATTCGCTTCACGTCCACGGGTACTGTGACGCTGCGTGTGAGTCACGTGCTCGACACGTTGAAGTTCGAAGTAGTCGACACCGGCCCCGGAATTCCTCCGGCCGAGATGGAGCGCCTGTTCCTGCCGTTCGAGCGAGGCGAAGCGGCGCATGCGCACGATCACGGCGCGGGACTGGGGCTCACGATCTGCCGGCTTCTCACGCAGGCACTCGGTGGCAGTCTGGAAGTGGACAGCGAGGTCGGGCGCGGCACGCGCTTCATCGTGCGACTGTTCGCGCCAGCAGTGAACAGCGCAGCCGACGCGCGCACTGAACTCGCGGCGATCCGCGGCTATACCGGGCCGAAGCGCGCGATTCTCGTCGTCGACGATCTCGCGGATCAGCGCGGCATCGTCGTGCAACTGCTGACGCCGCTCGGCTTCGACGTCGCCGAGGCGGAGAGCGGCCCCGACGCGTTGCGCTGGCTGGCGACACACAGCGTCGACGCGATCATCATGGACATCTCAATGCCGCTGATGGACGGCTACGAAGCCAGCCGGCTGATCCGCGAAAACCAGTTGTCGAACGCCCCGATCGTGCTGCTTTCGGCTAATGCATTTGCCGACGATCGGGAACGCGCGAGCGCGACCGGATGCGCCGGATATCTCGTGAAGCCGCTCCAGATCAATTTGTTGCTCGACAAGCTCGCGCAGTTACTCGTGCTCGACTGGATCGCCTCCGAGCCGTCCACGTCCGCGCAAGCCACGCCGCCCGTCAGGCACGCATCACTGGATGTCGCGTGGCCGAAAGCGGTGCTCGAGCGGCTGCGCGCACACCTCGAAGTCGGTTACCTGCAAGGCGTGATCGAACAACTCGACTCGGCGCGCGCGACCTGGCCCGCGCTACAGGAGCAGATCGACGTGTTGCGCGTTTTGGCGGAACGCTTTCAGCTAAGGGAGCTTGAGCATGAACTCGACCGACTGTCTCGCGCCGCGGACGTCTGACGCGCGCGCGATGAACTCCACCGATGCGTCGCCCGAGTGGCTGCGCGAGCGTCCCGTCGTGTTGATTGTCGACGACACGCCGGACAACCTCGCATTTCTCTCCGATACGCTTCAGGCACATGGTTACGCGGTGCTGGTCGCGCTCTCGGGCGAAGATGCGCTCAAGCGCCTCGCACGCGTGACGCCCGACGTCGTGTTGCTCGACGCGATGATGCCTGGCATGGATGGCTTCGAGACCTGCAGCCACCTGAAGCAGGAGGTTCGCCACGAACATCTGCCCGTGATCTTCATGACGGCATTAACGGAAAGCGAGCATGTGGTGCGCGCGTTTCGCGTCGGCGGCATCGACTATGTGACGAAACCCGTGCGTCCCGAGGAGGTTTGCGCGCGCATTGGCGCACACGTGCAGCGCTCACGTGCGCAACTCTATGCGCACGCGGCACTGTCGCTCGATGCGCGGGCGGCGCTGATCGTCGGTGCCGATGGCGCGATCCGCTGGCAGAGTCCGCAAGCGGCACGGCAAATTTCTGCCTACCGGGCCAGCCACGCCGATGACCTCGTGCAAGCGGTTGCGCACCCCATGTTGCCGCCGCTGTTGCGCGACTGGTTTGCGGACTGGCTCGGGCGCGGGAGTCCGACCGGCGCCGTCCTCGAATTCACCGCAGGACACGTGCGGCGTTCTGCGAGCGCAACCTCCGCTCCCGATCCTGGAGAGTGGATCCTCACCCTCAAGGAGACCGATGACACTGTGCACAGCAGCGCACTCGCGGCGCGCTTCAATTTGACGGCGCGCGAGGCCGAAGTGCTGCTCTGGGTCTCTCGCGGCAAGACGAATCGCGATATCGGCGACATTCTCGGCATGGCGCCGCGCACGGTGAACAAGCACCTCGAACATCTGTTCCGTAAGCTGCACGTCGAGACGCGCGCGGCTGGCGCTGCGCTTGCGATCAAGGCGCTGGACAGGGCCTGAAATAGCTGAACGGACGCAGAAGCGATGACGGAAACTACACTGCCTTGTTGTTTTACCCGAGCAGCCGCGGCACGCTCGACGCTTTGTCGGGAGCCACACGAGTTGCGGGAGTTGCAGCGCAAGAGACCCGATGAACGCTGTAGCCACGGCATTGCGCGCGGTGTACACGGAAAGCAGAGGAAGCGGCTTGAATGTCACTTTCGAGCGTCCAACAGGTGACGCTTCAGTTTGAGGTTGCAACGAGCATGTAGCCGAGGCCCCACACTGTGCGGATATGTCGCGGCGAGGTTGCCTCTGTCTCAATCACCTGTCGTAAGCGAAGAACTTGCACGTCAACGCTGCGGGCGCTCGCCTCATATTGCGACCCGCGCGCGCGCTCTATCAGATTTGCGCGGCTTACGGGACGGTTTGGCGTCTCCGCAAGCGCACACAGGAGACGCATTTCAGCTGCGCCGAGTTCGACGATGCCCGCTTCGTCCGACATCAATTCTCTACGCCGAACGTCCAGCCTGAAGGCGCCGAACCGCAAGCATTGCGACTCGCCTGCGAGCAGCATCTCGCCCCGCACGTTTTGCAGGCGCACCTGAAACTGCTGCCGACGTAACATCGCCCGAACCCGCGCTATCAGTTCGCTCGGCAGAAACGGTTTCGCGAGATAGTCGTCGGCGCCAATCTCCAAACCTACGACCTTGTCCGCGGGATCGCCACGCGCTGTTAGCATGAGGATGGGGATTGTCTCTCTCCGAGCACGCAACCGACGGCAGATGGACAGGCCGTCTTCGCCTGGCATCATGATATCGAGAATCAACAGGTCGAACGGGTAGCGCTCGATCAATACGTCCAACTCAATGCCTGTCTTCACCGCGCGCACGGAGAAACCTTGTGCCGTCAGAAAGCGTTGCAGCATATTGCGGATTTCAACATCATCGTCAAGCACGATGATGCGACCGGTTGGCAGATCATCTGACATATGATTAAGCAGACACCTCTAATAACGCCTGTCTTTTAGTTCCAGTTTCCGATGCTACGCGGCGAACCGCTTAGCTTTGCTACAGCCGTCACGTGCCTCGGTGGGCGGCGACAATCTCGTCGAAGCGGGCTGCGCCGGGCGGCCTGCCGGCCAAAGGAAGTTCCGTATGGTTGGACGAACGGAATATACAAGGATCTCCGCGCTGGATGTGTTGGAAAGGTATGTCAAAAGATGTCATCGATTGTGCTGGCCACAACACTGACTGGCGAAAGCCCACGACCGCCCGGCGCCACCCGTATGTACCGGGCATGCCATCCTGACTGCTCATATTACATCTGTCGCTCGTGGTCAGCGAGAAAGCGAGTGCACCCGTGCGTTTGCAGACAGAAAAACAGGCCCCGTCGATGACATTTCCTGACATCATTTGCTAACACCTGGCGTGATGAAATTCGCCTACATTTCTTCGATCGATCGTGTGCTGCAGCTTCTGCGGTGCGCTCGCATTGCGGTTAGTCGCGGCCCTGGTCATCACTCGTTTGTGATCGTTATTCTCTTCCTATGTCAGCTCAGATTCTTCTAATCGACGACGACGCCGAATTGTGTGATGCGACTCGCCGCTACCTGGTAAGGTGGGGTTTCGACGTGTCAGTGCTACATGATGCGCGTTCGCTCGAACACCGGCTCAAACACGAACGCCCGGACCTGATAGTGCTCGATCTTATGATGCCGGGCGTCGACGGCTTGACGGCACTACGTAGGTTGCGCGCATCAGGCGACGACATTCCAGTCTTGATGCTCACCGCCCGCGCCAACGAAGAGGACCGCATCGCTGGCCTCGAATTGGGTGCCGATGACTATCTCCGCAAACCGTTTAACCCGCGTGAGCTGGTAGCACGGATTCAGTCAGTGCTGCGGCGCCAGCGCGCCGTACCCGATGCGGGCATTCCCCAACGACGGCAACCTTACACATTCGGCGCGTTCACGCTGGACTTTCAGTCGCGCACTCTGAATAGCGCAGAGACGTCTCTTACCTTATCTGCCAGTGAGTTTGCGCTGCTGCAGATTTTCGTTAATTCTCCCATGTGCACACTCACCCGCCGGCGTCTGCTCAAGTCACTTCATGGCGCGGAATCCGAGTCCGCCGATCGCGGCATCGACGTTCAGGTCTATCGTCTGCGCCGCATCGTGGAAACTGACCCGTCGACACCACGATTCATCCAGACCGTTCGCGGGTGCGGATACGTCTTCGTGCCGGACCTCGAAGAGCATGCTGCCGGCACATCGACTCACCATTCGCATAACTGAGGTCTCTGGTTGCCCTCATGCTGCTGTTGCGCCTTTCGCGGAATATGCGCTTATTGCTTCGAGCGCGACCAGTCGCCAAACTACTATACGGTAGCAGCGGCCAGGTGGTGACCACCGCTAACGCCATGGCAAGGGTAATCGAAGATAAGTCGAGCGCCGGCTAACTGACTCACTCAGATACACGATTTTTGAGCGGCCGTTATATCCTGGTCGCTATCCGTGAACTGGACGCAGTTGCGCATCGTCCCTGCGGCGAGCTTCGGACAGGATGCAAAGCGGCCGCTATGCATCCCGCCCGCCCACGGGGCGGACACGAATAGACTCAGGTCAATAGTACGCGGGAGCGACGATCAGTGGCGGTCGAGGGACTACAACCAGTGGCCGGGCCACTATTGGACGACCCACCGGAACGACTACACAGCCGCTAAGCACCGCGGCACTCATGCAAAAACCGGCAGCAAGCGCAAAGCGACAAAGAACACGCGCATCAAGCATTATTTCAACTCCTTTCAATTGAGGCTCAGCGACTGGCATTAGGGATGCGTTCAGGCATTACCGCTGGGGACGCCGCGCCGCTCGTGTCCCAGACCGTAATCCGCATTTGGGGGGGCCACGCGGGGATTGATTTCGGTGCGCCAGGCCCGCAGGACTTCCAGCTATCGGCTTGCGCATGGCGGGTTGCTAGCGTCGGGGTTGCCGGAGCGCGCAGCAGCCCCATCATTCGACGTGATGAGGCGACCCGATGGGACATATTCAATACACGGTTGAACCAGCCGAGGGTATGGAAGCTTGCCTTGCAAGCGCTTACTGCTGATGCCGCGCGGCGAACTGCTCGATCTGCTCAAGCGTCACGTACCCTTGATGCGTAGTATCGATCTCATCGAAATGGGCTGCGACGCGCGGCATACCTGCCTCCGCCTGTTCTTTCGTGAGCTTGCCGTCATGAGTGGCATTCGCGGCAGTAAAGCGCGCTTCCAACATCTGCTGCATGCTGCTCTGCGCGAACGCAGACGACACAGCGAACGTTGCAGCCAGAATAATGAATAAACGTTTCATCAAAGACTCCGTTAAGAAATGAATGGCGTGCACGGAATAGCCGGGGGACAAAGCTCGACCCAGGATTTCCAGCCGGCAGAATTCCAGGTCAAGCCATGCCACGACCATATGAGCGAAATCAGTACGGTGCGTAGTAGTAAGGTGGGGGGGCGCCATAGATTACGGCGCGGGGTGGCACGGGGCGTACAGGCACGACGATCGCTGCCGGACGCGGTGTTTCGATCGTATATCCCTTCGCCGCGATGCATTGCGCGTACGCGTTGTCGTATTGCTGCTGCAACGACGCTTCGGTCTGATTGTGCTGCGCCGAGCCCATCATGCTGCCGAGCAGCAGTCCGGCACCCGCACCGATTGCGGCGCCGGCACCGGCGTTGCCCGCCCCGGCGCCGATCAGAGCCCCCGCCGCGGCGCCTCCAGCCGTGCCGACCATAGAAATTGCCGCACTGGCAGCAGACACGAGAACGATTTTAAATTTCACTGCACACTCTCCAAGTGATGGATTCGCCCCACTGGCGAACCCCGCATGACACAGCCGCCAATGTAGGGAACCTGTGCGCTACATGTGGTTGGAAATGTGTTGCATGTCATGTCAAGTCACGTCGCGGGGAAGCGATACCGCACAAGTGGACGTAACGGGGCCTTGCACGCAGTTCGAGACGCGGACTTTGAAAAACGGCCGTGGGCGCTACCGGACTCTGGACCGCGCAGATCGGCAGACGACGTCACAACGGCGCGCCCGCCATCATGGGATCGAGCCTAACTCTTCGACGACATCCAGCCGCCGCCGAGGTTCTTCACCAGCCCAACGCCGCTTTTCGCCAGTGCCCCCTGCGTGTCGTTCAGGTTCTGTCTGGCCGTCAGTAGCGTCACTTGCTGAGTCAAATCGGACTGCTCGCTCGCGGTTCCGGCCGTCAGTTGCGCGGCGACGCTCTCCAGCAACTGCCGGTTGCGCTGGTAAATGTCGGCAAACGCGTGCTCCTGCTGGCGCAGATGGTTCAGCGACGACAGGCTGTCTTCCACGTTCTGGAACGCCGTGAGCACGGCTTCGCGGTAAGATGCGACGTCTTCGTCATAGGTCGCCTGCGCCTTGTGCACGGCGGCCACGCGGGCACCACCGTCAAACAGCGTGGCGGCAAGTGAGGGACCGAGCGACCACATCCGGGTCGGCAATGAGAACAGCGTCGCGAAGGTGTTGTGTTGCACGAGACCCTGTGCCGATAGATCGAGGTCGGGAAAGAATGCGGCCTTCTCTACCCCGATGAGCGCGTTCGCAGCAGCAGCGGTGCGTTCCGCGCTGACCACGTCAGGCCGTCTTTCCAGCAACGCAGACGGCAGCACGGATGGCACCTCGGGCTGGCGAAACACATAGTCGAGCCGCGGTGCAATCGACAACGAAGCCGGCGGCACACCCGTGAGCGCCGCGATTGCGTGCTCGTCCTGCTCGCGCGAGGTCTGTGAAATTTGCAGGTTCGCGACAACCGCCTCCTGCGTGTCCTGCGCATACAGCAGATCGACTTGCGACGCGGTCCCCTGTGCCAGCGCTGCGCGCGTGATCGCGAGAATCCGCCCGTTGACCGCCTCCTGCTGCCGCAACAGGTCGATGTCGATATCGAGCTGGCGGATGTCGAAATAGTCGGTCGCCAGCGTCGCGGCAATCGACAAGCGCTCGCCGGCAAGCGTCGCATCCGCGCTCTGCGCGTTCGCGTTGCCCGACTCGATCTGCCGGCGCACGGCGCCCCACAGATCGACTTCCCAACTCGCGTAGGCCTTCGCGTATTGCGTCGTCGTGCCCGAGCTGTGCGAGGCCGACGCGTCGACACCGAGCGTCGGAAACAGGCTCGCCCGGTCTGCAGCGACGGTGGCCTGCGCGAGCCGATAGGCGGCCGCCGCGCCTGCAATCGACTGATTCGACTGCAGTGCTGCGTCGACGAGCCGGGACAGCTCGGGATCGTCGTACGCGTCCCACCACCGGGTTGAGAGCGATGCCTGCGGGTTGGGCGCCGCAAGTCGCCACTGTGTGCCCGCTTCCTTGAACTGCGTTGGAATCGCTACGGCCGGCTGGTGATAGTCCGGGCCGACCGCGCAGCCCGAAAGCCAAAGCGTGGCGCCGAGCGCACAGGCGCAGCAGCGCATGCCGACCGACACGGCCGACAGGTATCCGAGGGGCGATTTCATGCGTGTTTCCTTCGGCGCCGCAACCGCTGCGACGCCCGATCGAGCCAGAGATAGATGACAGGGGTGGTATAGAGCGTGATGACCTGGCTGAACACCAGACCGCCGATGATCGAGATACCGAGCGGCTTGCGGAATTCGGATCCGTAGCCTGACCCCAGCACGAGCGGCAGCGCGCCGAAAATTGCGGCGACCGTCGTCATCATGATCGGACGGAAGCGGATCACGCCCGCGCGCACGATCGCCTCCTCCGGCGGCAGTGCATGCTGACGCCCTTCGGCAATCGCGAAGTCGATCATCATGATCGCGTTCTTCTTCACGATGCCGATCAGCATCAGCACGCCGATCAAGGCGATGATCGACAGCTCCGTGTGAGTGAGCAGCAGCGCGATCAAAGCACCGACGCCCGCAGAAGGCAGCGTCGAGAGAATCGTCAAAGGATGAACCAGATTCTCGTACAGCATGCCGAGCACGACGTACACCGACAACAGCGCGGCGAGGATCAGCAGCGGCTCGCTCGCCATCGACTCACGAAACGCTGCTGCCGTGCCCGCGAACGCGCCGGAGATACTCGCCGGCATTCTGAGCGCAGCGACGGCCTGACTGATCTGCTGCGTCACGGGTCCGATCGATGCACCGGGGCGCAGATTGAACGATACGGTAATGGCGGGGAACGTAGCCTGGTGATTGATCGAAATGGCGCTGGGGTCGGTCGAGAACCGGGCCATCGCGGCGAGCGACACCAACGCTGAACCGTTCGCCTGGGCCGCGGCCGACGGCGTAGCGGCGCTTGCGCCGGTTGCCCCCCCGGCGGCGGTCGTCGACGCGCCGCTCGTGGCGAGCGTCGGGCTCGCCGGAACATGGATGTCCTTCAGTACCGAAGGACTTGTCCAGTACTCGGGCGCCACCTCCATCACGACGTGATACTGATTCGCGCTCCCGTAGATGGCCGAGACCTGCCGTTCGCCGAACGCGTCATAAAGCGCCTCGTCGATATCTTTGAAGCTCACGCCCATTCGCGCGGCGGAGTCGCGGTCGACGTCGATGCCGACCTGCATGCTCTTGTCCTGCTGGTCGGTGTTGATGTCGGCCAGCGCCGGCATCTTGTGCATCTGCGCGACCAACTTCGGCACCCATTGATCGAGTGTCGCCTGGTCGTCCGCGGTAAGGGTGTACTGGTACTGCGCGGCGCTCTGTCGGCCACCGGCCGCGAGGTCCTGCAACGACTGCAGATAGAGCTGTGTCCCCGGCATATCGGCAAGCCGTCGGCGCACCTGAGCGATCACCTGATCGGCCGTCGCGCGACGCTCACCCAGGGGCTTGAGCGTGACGAACAGCAGTGCGTTGTTGAGCGCGTTCGCTCCCCCCACGAAGCCACCCACGAACGCGACGTTCGGATTCTCCTGCACCGCCTTGTTGACCATCTGGAACTGATGCTGCATCTCGTGCCAGGAGATGCTTTGCGACGCCTGCAGCGTGCCAAGCAGCAGCCCCGTGTCTTCCTCCGGGAAGAAGCCTTTCGGAACCACGGTGAACAGCCAGAGGTTCAGCACGAACACCAGCACCGTCACGCCACCCATCAATAGCGGATGCCGGATGACCCAGCGCAACGACGTGCCGTACAGGCGAGAAAATCCGCTCTCGTGATGCTCGTCGCCGTTCCCGGCTTGCGGTCCTGCGCGCAGGAAAATGCTCGTCAGCATCGGCGTGACCGTGAGCGAAATCAGCATCGACATTACGATCGCAACGGAAAGCGACACCGAGAACTCACGCAGCAGCCGGCCCATCAGGCCACCCATGAACAGCAGCGGGACGAATACCGCGATCAGCGAAACGCTGATCGAAAACACCGTGAAGCCCACTTCCTGCGCCCCTGCGAGTGCCGCCTCGATGGGCTTCTTGCCGCGCGCCAGATGCCGCATGATGTTTTCGACGACGACGATTGCATCGTCGACCACGAAACCGGTCGAAATGGTCAAGGCCATCAGCGAGAGGTTGTTCAAGCTGTAGCCAAGGACGTACATGACCCCGAACGTACCCAGCAGCGACAGCGGTACGACGATCGCCGGAATGAGCGTCGCGCGCCAGCTGCGGAAGAACGCGAACGTGACGGCCGTCACGAGCACGATGGATACAAGCAGCGTCATTTCGACGTCGAGCAGCGAGCCACGGATCGTCTTCGTACGGTCCACCGAAATCGCCAGCTTGATGGACGACGGGATCGCCGCCTCGAGCGCCGGCAGCTCGGCCTTCACGTTGTCGACGGCGTCGATCACGTTCGCGCCCGGTTCCTTATAGAGGACCAGCAACACGGCCGGCTTGCCGTTCGACAGCCCGTAGTTCTCGAGCTGCTCGACATCCTGACGTACATAGCCGAGGTCCGACACACGCACGATGTTGCCGTTGTTCTGCCTGACGATCAGCCGTCCGTAGTCGGCGGGCGAATACAGCATGTCGTTCGCGCCGATCGAATAGTTCTGCCCGCTCGCCGACATCGATCCCTTGGGCAAATCGACATTCGCATTCCCGATCGTGCTGCGGATCTGCTCCAGACTGATGCCGTAGTGGCTCACCCGATCCGGATTCAGTTCGACCCGCACCGCCGGCAGCGCGGCGCCGGCCACCACCACGTTGCCCACGCCGGTTGTCTGCATCAGCTTCTGTTGCAGCACCGTCGACGCCGCGTCGTAAAGCTGGGCTGGCGTGGCCGTGTCGGAGGTCAGACTGATCACGAGGATGGGCGAATCCGCGGGATTGACCTTGCGATACGTCGGGCTGCCGTCCATGTTGGGCGACAGGTTGGTTTTCGCCGCGTTGATCGCGGCCTGCACGTCGCGTGCCGCGCCGTCGATATTCCTGCTCAGGTCGAACTGCAACGTGATCTGCGTTTGCCCGCGCGAGCTGACCGACGTCATCTGGGCCAGGCCGGCAATATGGCCGAACTGCCGCTCGAGCGGCGTTGTGACCGAGGTGGCCACCGTCGTCGGATCGGCGCCGGGCAGTTGCCCCTGCACGAGGATCGTAGGAAAGTCGATTTCGGGCAGCGGCGCAACCGGCAGCAGCCTGAATGCCAGGATACCGAACAGCGCAAGGGCGACCGCCAGCAACGTCGTCGCGATGGGCCGCCTGACGAATGGGCCAGACAGGTTCATTGCACATACTCCGTTACGATCGGCTCGTCCGCGGCAAAGCGTCTTTCCAGACGATGCATCGCCAGATAGATCACCGGCGTCGAGAACAAGGTCAGCAACTGGCTGACGCACAGGCCGCCGATAATCGCGATGCCAAGTGGATGCCTCAACTCGGAGCCCATGCCGGAGCCGAACGCGAGCGGCAGTGCGCCGAACAGCGACGCCATCGTCGTCATCAGGATCGGACGGAAGCGCTGTTCAGCCGCACGCCGGATCGCAGCGTGTGCGGACAGGCCGTGGTTGCGCTGCCCGTCCAGCGCGAAGTCGATCATCATGATCGCGTTCTTCATCACGATGCCGATCAGCAGCACGATTCCGATCAGGCCCATGATGTCGAACTGGGTTCCGGTCATCAGCAGCGCCAGCAGCGCGCCAAGCGCCGCCGAGGGGAGCGTGGACAGGATCGTGACGGGATGAATGAAGCTCTCGTACAGGATGCCCAGCATCAGATAGACCACGATCACGGCAGCGGCGACCAGATACCCTTCGCTCGCCAGCGACGACTGAAAGGTCGCGGCCGATCCTTCCAGCGACACCTGGACGGACTGCGGCAACCCTATCTGCTCCTTGACCCGCTCAAGACGGGCGATCGCCGTGCCGAGGCTGTATCCGGGAGCGAGATTGAACGACACGTCCGCATACGGGAACTGGCCCTTGCGATCAATCCTCAGCGGCGCGGGCATTACCTTCATCGTCGCCATCGACGCGAGCGGCGCGAGGCTGCCCGACGACGTATCGACATAGAGTCCTGAAAGCAGATGCGCAAGGTCGTCGGCGTTGTTTCTCGCGACCAGCACCACGTGATACTGGTTCAACTGCGTGTAGATCGTCGACACCTGGCGCTGACCAAACGCGTCGTACAGCACGTCGTCGATCGCCTGCGGCGTGATGCCCAGGCGCGACGCGGTATCGCGGTCGAACGTGAGTTGCACCTGATTGCCTGACTGCATCGCCTCGCTCTGCACGTCGGCAAACGCCGGATCGCCGCGCAACGCGCCAACCAGCTCGCCAGTCCAGCGAGTGAGCAGCGCCGGATCGGTCGACTGCACGCCGAGCCGGTAGCTCGTCGTCGAGACGGTGTCGTCGAGCGTCAGATCCTGCACCGGATGCAGAAACAGGCGCACGCCCGCGAGGCCTGCGGTGTCATCGGTCAGGCGGCGGATCACCTCGTCGATGCGCGCTCGCTCGCCCTTGTCCTTCAGGTTGATCAACAGCGTGCCCTGATTGATCGTCGGTCTCGTCTGGTCGATGCCGACAAACGACGAGAGACTTGCGACTGCCGGATCGCGTGCGATCCGGTCGACGACCTGCTGCTGTTGGCCGATCATGCGCTGGAACGAAATGGTCGGCGCGGCCTGCACGACACCTTCGATCAGACCTGTGTCCTGCTCGGGAAAGAAGCCCTTCGGCATCAGCATCAGCACGACGAACGTCAGCGTGGCCGTCAACACCACCGATGCGATCGTCAGGCGCCGATGCGACAACACCCAGTCGAGACCGCGTATGTACCTGCTGTTGAGCCGGTCGAAGAAATCGACTCGATGCGAGTGTGGCTGCGCTTTTAACATGCGCGAGCACATCATCGGCGTAAGCGTCAACGATACGAACGCCGACAGGACGATCGCGACCGACAGCGTCAGCGCGAACTCGCGGAACAGGCGCCCGACCACGTCGCCCATGAACAGCAACGGGATCATGACCGCAATCAGCGACACGGACAACGAGACGATCGTAAAGCCGATCTCCTTCGCACCCTTGATCGCGGCCCTCAGGGGCGTTTCCCCAGCCTCGATGTAGCGCGTAATGTTCTCGATCATTACGATCGCGTCGTCGACGACAAAGCCTGTCGCGACAGTCAGCGACATCAACGTGAGGTTATTCAGCGAAAAGCCGAGCCCGTACGCGACCGCGAGCGTGCCAACGAGCGAAAGCGGCACGGTGACTGCGGGAATCACGGTAGCGGGCACATTGCGCAGGAATACGAAGATCACCATCACGACGAGCGCCACGGCGATTGCCAGCTCCGTTTCGACGTCGGCAACCGACGCGCGGATCGTCTTCGTGCGATCCGTCAGCACGGCGATCTTCACCGATGCGGGCAAGCTCGCCCGCAGTTGCGGCAACAGCTTCTGCACGCTATCGACCACATCGATCACGTTGGCGCCCGGCTGCCGCTGGATGTTCAGCACGATAGACGGCGTGCTGTTGGTCCATGCCGCCTGTTGCAAATTCTCGGCGCTGTCGATCGACCTGGCGATCTGCGCCAGCCGAACCGGTGCGCCTTGCCGGTACGCGATGATCAGGTCGCGATAGTCCGCCGCCGATTGCAGCTGGTCGTTCGCGCCGATCGAATACGACTGGTATTTTCCGTCGAGACTGCCCTTCGCCTGGTCAACGTTGGCACTGCCGAGCGCGGTGCGCACGTCGTCGATCGACATGCCGAGTGCGTTGAGCGCGCCGGTATCGGTCTGCACCCGCACGGCCGGCCGCTGACCGCCGCTGATCGTGACGAGGCCTACGCCTGAAATCTGCGAGATCTTCTGCGCAAGCCGGGTATCGGCCAGGTCCTCGATCTTCGTCAGCGGCAGCACGTCGGATGTCAGCGACAGCGTGAGCACCGGGGGGTCGGCAGGGTTGACCTTGCTGTAGACAGGCGGATACGGCAGATTAGCCGGCAGAAAGCTCGACGACGCATCGATCGCGGCCTGCACTTCCTGCTCGGCGACGTCGAGCGAGAACGACAGATCGAACTGCAACGTGATCACCGATGTGCCGTTCGAACTCGTCGAGTTCATCGCCTTCAGCCCCGACATCTGGCCGAGCTGTCTTTCGAGCGGCGAGGTGATGGACGAACTGACCACATCCGGGCTCGCGCCGGGATACTGCGTGTATACCTGGATCGTCGGATAGTCGATTTCCGGTAGCGCCGAAACAGGCAGCAGGATGTATCCCAGCACCCCGGCCAGAAACAACGCGATCATCAACAGCGCGGTCGCAATGGGTCGCTCGATAAAGATTCGTGAAGCGTTCATCGTCGACTCCGCTCAGTGCGCCACGACTTTCACGAGCGAGCCGGTATCGAGCCTGTCTGCACCGTCGGTCGCGACCCGCTCTCCTTCCTTCACCCCGCCATCGAGAATCGCCGTGTCGTCGCCTTTTACCGGTCCGGTCTTCACGTTGCGCAATACCACTGCGCCTGCGCCGCCGATCACGAAAACGAAATCGCCGTTCGCGCCATGCTGGATCGCCGTAGTCGGCACGACCGGAATCCGCTGCAGCGTGTCGACCTGCATCCGGACATTCACAAATTCGTTCGGGAACAGCGCGCTGCCGGAATCGGGGAAGACGGCCTTGACGTTAATCGTGCCGGCGCTCGTATTGACGAGGTTGTCGACCGCAAGCAGCGAGCCCTTCGCCAGCAACGATTTGCCGTCACGGTCATAGGCCAGCACCTGAACCTCCCCCTGCGACATCGCCCGCCGGATCCGTCCCAGGTAGTCTTCCGGCACCGAGTAGATCACGGTCGCCGGCTGCAGCTGCGTGATGACCGCGATACCGGTCGTGCTGGTGCTGCTCACGTAGTTGCCGGGGTCGACCAGGCGCAGGCCCACCACGCCGTCCACGGGAGACGTGATGGTGCAATAGCCGACCTGAACCTGCAGATTGTTCACGTTGCCCGTGTCCGCCAGCACGGTGCCTTCGTCCTCCTGGACGGTAGCTACTTGCGTATCGAGCGTCTGCTGCGTAATCGAGCCCGCTTTGATCAGCTGCTGATAACGTTGCAGGTCCAGTTTCGCGTTTGCGAGTACAGCCTGGTCATGACGCAGCGTACCCTGTGCCTGCAGCAACTGCGCTTCGAGCGCCCGCGAATCGATGCGTGCAATCACCTGTCCTTTCCTGATCGTCTGCCCCTCGCTGAAATCGACGGAACGCAGTATCCCGTTGACCTGCGTGATGACCGTGACGGTCCGTGTCGGAGTCACGGTGCCGAGCGAGTCGATATAGACAGGAACATCGGCAACCGAAACCGCAACCGCGCTCACGGGGATCGGATCTGGTGCGACAGCCGTCTGACGGTGAGCGTGAGCCTGGTGGAACCACCCGACGGCCACGACGCCGGCCATGAATATACTAAGTAGCGCAAAGTATCTTGTAAGGTTTTTCATCACACAACCTGAAAAATGGCCATCTCATCAAATGCTCACGCTGCCCTGCCCGACCCTTTGGGCGGGGCTCGAGCGTCACATTAAGTCGTAGTCCCTGCCACACCACGTCGACGGCGCAGTCATCGCGCCGACAAGTGCCCGTTAAGGAATGGGAATTTGCACCACGGCCTTGAGTCCGGACGGCGCATTCTGGAAGAGATCGAGCGTGCCGCCATGCTGCTGTGCGACGTGCTCCGCTATCGCGAGGCCGAGGCCGCTCCCGCCCTTTCGATCCGCCTCTGAGCCGCGCCGGAATGGTTGCTTTATCAACGACAGAAGCTCTTGAGGCAGGCCCGGCCCCCGATCCTCAACCGCAATCGTGACACTTCGCGCGTCCATGGTAGTCCGGACTGCGAGCCCGACCTGACCGTACACGACCGCGTTCTGCATCAGGTTCATCAACAGGCGCTGCATGCCCACCGGTCGGAACGCAACAGGTGGCAATTCCGCGAGCGACAGTTCGAACGTGCGACCGAGACCTGCATAGTCGGCGGCGAGCTGTTCGATCAGCGCGTTCAGATCGCCGTGCGTCGCCGGTTCGCTATCCCACCCACGGGCGAAATCGATAAACTGCTGGACGATCGTGTCGATCTCCTCGACAAAGCGTTCCGCACTGGCGGCCGGGGCCTCGAATGACTCCGGCGCGAAGATGGCCATGCGCAGCTTGGTCAGCGGCGTGCGGATATCATGCGATATGCCCGCAAGCATTTCGGCGCGCGTCGCTTCGAGATCTTCGAGCGTCGACGCCATCCGGTTGAACGCCTCCGCTACTGTTGCCAGCTCGCGCGGGCCACTCACGGGAACCGCTTCGGGCCAAACGCCACGCTCGATGGTGCCGGCAGCGCGCGCCAGCCGGCGCAGCGCCTGTTCGACCGGCCGGTGGATCAGATAGGCCCCAAGAGCAGGAAGGGTGGCCGCACTTAACAACAGGCCGATCAGCGCCCAAGGCAGCGTACTGCTCATGGCCGACGTTCCACGCAGCGCCACCCAGTACCGCACGTCCTGCACATGGAGACGCACCCAGATCCGGTGCCCGTCGCGCTCCCAGCGAAGCTGTTCGTCCGGGGCAAGTTCCGATGCCAGTCGACCGAAAAAGCGGTGCGCCATGTAGTCGGGAGGCAACCCGTCGCGAGCCTGTGGCGGCGGCAGTTCACCTTGGGGCGCTCCGTTCATTTCGAGCAGTTGCCGGTTTCGCTCGTCGTCCGGCAGTACTGACAACAGCCGGTCCAGGATCCGGATCTGCGATGCCACGAGCGCTGCGCCATCGTCAACTCTGGGCTTCTGGATAAAGTTCAGATAGACGGCAAAGACCAGGATCTGACTTGTCAGCATCAGTACAATCAACAGCAATACGTTGCGCGCGAAAAGGGAACCCCGCCATACCGACATACCGCTTCCTTTCATCTCGCTCTCTCGATGACCTGCTACGCAGGTATACATAAAACAGTCAGATGCCTTTTGCATTCGATTGACCAGTCCCGGGATCGCAGTGGGTCCTCTGCATCCTTGCCCGGGAAAGGCACTCATCCACTTGCGCGGTCGTGCCGTACAGCGCGTCCAAAAGGATGGCGGACGAATTGCCATAGCGTCGCGCGAGCTCCGCCAGATTCATTAGCGCCGCATGCGGCACTGTGCACTGCGATGCCAAGCTGTAAACGATGGTGAATTATCGCTGCGGGGGACAATCGTTTGGGTGCACGTCCATTCAGCCTCATGCACCCTCCAACCGTAAGTGCACCGAGGACGCCCAGCAGCACAAAGTCGGCAACCAGCAGACCGCGGCAAGCAGCGTTGGCGCCGAAGCGATGTGCTACATGGCATTGCTGCTTTGATGGACCGGGGTGATGTATCGCACGAGACGGGTTCGGCGCAGAGAATTCACGACCAGTGACCGGCCACCCAAACCCCACCTACCCAGTGACCAGGCATCCAGACGCGACGCGGCACCGTAACTACATACATCTCAGGACGACGCGGCATGACGACGACCGCCATGGGAGGTGGGGGCGCTGGCGCAACCGTCACAACCGGTGCGACTGCCGCCGGCACGGCGGCGGCTGCGTAACCGTTTTGCTCGACCACGGTCGGCGGCGCATAGACAGGTGTCGCCGGAACGACAGCGACGGGGGCCGGCACGGCGACACCGACGACCACGCCGGCGAATGCGGAAGCAGTCATGCATGTGAGCAAAGCCCCACCCACCAGCATGGCAAACGTTCGAGTTTTCATGAGCATCCTCCTTTACATAGAGGGCGCACGAAGTGGATTGCGCGCCGAGAAGAGAATGTACAGAGATCGCGACCTCAAATCTGTTGGAAAGGTGTGTCAAAAAATGTCACTTTGGCACTGGCGGGTGCATGACGATGATTGATTGCTCATGTAGCACTACGACACCTATCCGCCCCTGTTGGGACGAGGATATGGAGTTCTTTTCGAACCTTCACGGCTACTGCTGCTGATCGCATGGCGGCGCCAGAAGTGGCGCCGAGAGAATTCGGACAGGTCGGTAAGTGGAAAAGCTGGGACGTGAGTCGGTCATAATGGCCGGCAACAAGGAGCATCCGAACCGGATCACGGACTGGAAGAAGCAACTGCAGGAGCGTGTTGCCGAAGTGTTCGAGACGGGCCAGACATCGGCCGAGCCCCCGGTCGATGTGAAGGTGTTGCACGCGAAGATCGGGCAATTGACTCGTAAGCGGCTCAGCTGGGCCGTTCGTCCCGTTCGTCCATTCGCGCGCGGGTGAGGCATGATGGCGAACTGGAGCTGGCGGTCAACACGCAGATCAGCCTGAACTCGCTGACAACCTCGTGCCCTTGCGCCTGCCGGACAGCCAGTTGCTCGCGCACGACGAAAGCTCGGTCGACGTCGACGCGATCTGAACGCGTTGCTTCGATCCGGATGCCTAGGCCCTGTTCAATTTCTCTGGGGCCCGGAAGCCACGCATTCGGCGCTCGCGCTCGCGCGTCGGCTGATGACTGCTTTGCGCGGTTGTTGACACGAGCGCTCGCTTTGACGAACACATGCCTGACGTTCGCCAGTTCAGGGATATTGGCCTTCGCCGCCGGATAGCTGCTGCGAACACGGCTAGCGGAATTTACGAACACCAACACCGGCCGATGGGAAAGGCCAGCTCACCGGCCCCTCGGCGATATGCGGTTTTCGATTGCCCCCAGCCTTGCCTCTGCGCTCAGCCGTGCTGCTGAGCCACCGTCGCTTGCCAGCCAGTGCGCGCTTCCACCCACTCCGCCAACATCAGCAAATCCAGGTCGCCGTGAGCGGCGCCCACCAGTTGTGCGCCAAGCGGCAAGCCCGCCGGCCCGAATCCCACCGGAACGGTCACGGCCGGTACACCGAGGAACGTCCACGGTGCGCAGAACGATGCGTCGCCCGTATAGTCGAGTCCGCGCGGCGGCTCGCCCGTGGCCGGCGCGACCAGCAGCGCATCGAGCGCCATCGTGCGCGTCAGCCAGTCGTGAAAGCGATGCGCCATCGGCATCTGCGCCGCCTTGATCCTGGCGTAGGTGGTGACGGGCAGCTTGCGTCCCTCTTCGACGAGACCGCGCATTGCCTGGCTCACGAGCTCGGGCGTGCGGTCTACAAGTTCGCCGTGCGTGATGGCCGCTTCCACGGACATCAGTTTCAACGCATGCGCGGGCGTTTCGAAGATCTCGGCAGGCAGATCGACTGAGACTATCTCGGCACCGTCTCGCGCGAGCTGGGCCGCGAGCCTGTCCAGCGCGGCCTGCTGCGCCGGCTCGACTTCGCCGCCGACCTGTTTCGACAGCACGCCGATGCGCCGCGTCCCAGTGCCGCGCGTCGTCGCGGCAGTGTGCGGAACGTGCGGAACGTGCGAGACGTGCGGATCGGCTGCATCGGCCCCAGTGACGAGCGCCAGTGTGTAAGCTACATCGGCGACGCGCGTCGCGAACATGCCGACGTGATCGAGCGACCACGCCAGCGGCAACACGCCCGTGCGCGCGATCGCGCCAAAAGTCGGCTTGAACCCGACGATGCCGCAGTACGCCGCAGGCCGGATCACCGAGCCCTGGGTCTGCGTGCCGAGTGCGAGCGGCACGATGCCCGCCGCCACCGCCGCCGCGGAGCCACTCGACGAACCACCCGGTGTGTACCCGCCATTCCACGGGTTGACGGTCGCGCCCGGCTGACGCCAGGCGAATTCGGTGGTCACGGTCTTGCCGATAATCGACGCGCCCGCCGCACGCAGACGCGCCACCACCCACGCATCGTGCTCAGGGCGTCGGCCCTTGTAGGCGGGTGAGTTGAATTCGGTCGGCATGTCGGCGGTATCCAGAACGTCCTTCACCGCGACAGGCACGCCCGCCAACGGCGCCGTCGCATCGACGGCATTGACCGGCGCGATCTCCGGCAAATAGCAGAACGCATGCAATGACGCCTGCGATTCGCACGCGGCATCGTAGGCGCGCACGACGTACTGCGCGACGTCTGCATTGCCCGAGGCGACCTCGGCGCGAATCCGGGCGATAGTGGGAATCGGGGCGACGGTGGAAGAAGCAGGGAACATGGTCATGGAAGCGTCGGCAAACGGTGTCATTTCGCGGCAAGCGCCGGCTGAATGTAGCTCTGAACGATGAACCTATCGTAGCTGGGTTGCTGCTTCAGGTTGCCGAGCGCGATCTGCGTGTCCATCGCGACGGTCAGCGCTTTCGGCGTGATACCGACGTTCTTCGGATACACGCCTTCGTCCAGCATGCGCTTGACGGCTGCATCGACCACCACGGGATCGAGCGTCGGGAATTCCTTGCGAGCGATCGCCGCGGTTTCCGCAGGATGGCCCTGCATGAAAACCAGCGCGTTTTGCAGCCCCTTCACGAACCTCGCGGCCGCATCAGGATCGACGCTGCGTTTGGCGGAGATCGACGAGAACGCGTATTCGCCATAGAGCTTCGGAAAGCCGAGCACGACTTTCATGCCCTTCGCGACGGCCTGATCGAGACCCGGCTCATACATCACCGCGATCTTCGACTGACCGGCGACCAGCGGTCCGATCTCCGAGCCGAGCGGCACCTGAACCAGCTTGATGTCACTCTGGGACATGCCGTTCTCCTTCAACAGCTTGAAGAACAGCGACGTGCTCGTAGTCGGCATCTGTCCCGACACGACAACCTGATCCTTCACATCCTTGATGCCGCTGAACTTCACGTCCGGCGCAACCGCGATCCACACCGCCGCACCGTTCACGACGTTGGCGATCACGTCGACGTCCGCGCCCTTCTCGGCGGCCACGGCCGTCCACTCCGGCCCGTGCAGCGAGAAATCGGCGCTGCCCGACAGCACGGCGGAGAGCGCCGCGCTCGGGCTACCCGCCGTCTGCTTGCTAACGTCGAGTCCCTGCTTCTCGAAGAAGCCGCCGTCGATCGCTACATAGAGCGGCAAATACAGCATCGACTGGAACGCCTGCGAAATAGTCACTTTCTTGCCTGCGGCAAGCGCCGGCGTCGAAACAGCTGCAACGCTCACTGTTAAAGCGATGCTCAGCGCGGTCAGCGCCTTTCTTGCGGTTAGTGCCATCGTCTGTCCTGAGATGAAGTGGTTGGACTGCCGGAAATGGGTTAAACCTTGAGCGTGATGGTATTCGACGCCTGCCGCCACGGCAGCAGCTTGCGCTCGAGCAGGTCGATCAAAAAGTACAGAACGAAGCCGATCGCCATCAATACGAACAGGCCCGCCCACACGGTGTTGAGGTCATACAGGCTCGACGCTGTGAAGATCATGTGCCCGAGGCCCTTCTCTGACGAGATGAATTCGCCCACCACCGCGCCAACCAGACCGAAGCCGACGTTGATGCGAAAGGTGGAGATCACATAGGGTAGGGTGAACGGCACCACCACTTTCATGAAGACATCGTTTTTGTTCGCGCCGAGCGTGACAAGCAGCGCCTGCAAATCGGGATCGGCGTCTTTGGCCGCTTCATACGCGGCGATCAGCGCGACGATCGCGGTCAGCGAAATGGCCAGCGCGACCTTCGAGATCAACCCGGTGCCGAACCACAAGATCACGATCGGTGCGAAAGCGATCTTCGGCACACTGTTGATCGCGACGATGAATGGCTCGATCAGCCGCGCGACGAACGGCGAATACCACAGCGCGAGCCCGCACACCGATCCGACCGCCGTGCCGAACACGAAACCGAGAATGGCTTCGAAAAGCGTATAGCCGGTGTCGATAAAAAGCTGATGCGATTGCATGTCGCGCACGAGCGCCGCGAGGATTTTCGACGGCGAGCCGACGAGGAAATTCGATACCCAGCCCAGGCGCGCCGCCCCTTCCCAGATGGCGAAGAACGCAATCACGGCCGCCAGTTGCAGCAGCGAGCGGCCCCAGCCGCTGTCAAGTGCGTACCGCACGCGAGCCTTCGGTGCACGCCGTGCCGGTGCCGATTTATCGATGGAAATGGACTGTGTCATGCTGCCTTTACCTCCGTCTGAATATCGAGCTCGCCGCACAATGCATGAAAGTAACCCGCGAAGTTGGGGTCGCTGCGCGCACCGATCGGCGAGCGCGCGGCGATGTCGATGTCATAGATCTTCTTCACCTGCGAAGGCCGGCCGCCGAGCACGACCACGCGCCTGGACAACGCGACCGCTTCGTCGATGTCGTGTGTGACGAGCACCACTGTCTTATGGAACGTTTCGACAGCTTCCATCAACACGCCTTCCAGGTACAGGCGCGTCTGATAGTCGAGCGCCGAGAACGGCTCGTCCAGCAAGATGATGTCGGGATCGTTGATCAGCGTGCGGATGAGCGCGACGCGCTGACGCATGCCGCCCGACAGCATGCGGGGATAGGCATGTTCGAAGCCCGCGAGGCCATACGTGTTGAGGTATTCCATCGCCATGTCGAGCGCCTGAGCGGCCGGCATGTTCGACAGTTCCGGTCCGATCAGCACGTTTTGCAGCACGGTACGCCACGGCAGCAGCAGGTCGCGCTGCATCATGTAGCCGACCTTGCCGCGTAAGCCGTCGACGCTTTGCCCGCGATAGACGATATCGCCGCTATCCGCCTCGAGCAGGCCGGCGATCACGTTGAACACGGTCGTTTTCCCGCAGCCCGAAGGCCCGATGATGCTGACGAAATCGCGTTCGTGAATATCGAAGGTCAGACCGCCGAGGACGTCGACCGAGCCGAGTTTGTTCGAAAACGATTTGCGGATATTGCGTAAGGCAAGCTGAACGGGCATGTTTGTTCCTCGACGACGGTTCGGTGTGCATTGCGGCAGACGGCGGGCGGAGTCAAACGCCCCGCTGTGCGGCGAGAAAGCGGCGGCGCATCGGCTTAAGCACGGCAATGGCCAGCAGTGCGGTGGCGATGTCGAGCGTGATCGCGGTGGAGAACACCGGCTCCCAACTGCCCGCGTGCTGATGCAGCAATGCCGCGAGGGGGCCGCCGAAGATCGAGCCGATCCCTTGCGAGATGTAGAGCCAGCCGTAGTTCTCGGTGGCGTGACGCGTGCCGAAGGTGTCCGTCAGCGTCGCCGGGAACAATGAGAAGATTTCGCCCCAGCCGAAGAACACCACGCCCGACAGCAGTACGAATAGCACGGCGTTATCGCGCGTGAGCAGCCACAGCGCCATTGCTACGCCTTCGAGCGCGAACGCGAAGAACATCGTGTTCTCGCGCCCCACCTTGTCCGACACCCAGCCGAACAGCGGCCGCGTGAGTCCGTTCGTGAAGCGGTCGATTGTCAACGCCAGCGGTAGCGCAGCCATGCCGAACACGAGCACCCTGGTCACGCCGAAGTCGGCGGCGAAGGTGGCCATCTGCGAGGTGACCATCAGACCCGACGTGGACATCATGGTCATCATCGCGAACATCAGCCAGAAGAGCGGCGTCTTCAGTGTCTGCGACGGGCGAAAACTCGCGACCGTCGGCGCGGAAATGGAACCCGCGGAACCCGCGGAACCGGCGGCATCGTCGTGCGAAGGCGGCACGCGCAAACCCTGCGAAGCCAGCAGACCGACCACTGCGAACGCAATGCCGAACATCCACAGCGTGGCTTCGATGCCGCGTGTCTGCAGCGACGTGGCGATCGGGAACGTCGTGACGATCGCGCCCATGCCATAGCCGGCAGCCACCGCGCCCGCCGCGAAGCCGCGCCTGGTCGGGAACCAGCGCACCATCAGCCCCACCACGCCGACATACACAATGCCCGTGCCCAGCCCGCCGATCACACCGTAGGTCAGATAGAGCATCGGCGCGCTATGCACCTGCGAGGCCAGAATCCAGCTCAGGCCCGCCATCGCCGTGCCGATCGAGATCGGCATGCGCGGTCCGAAGCGGTCGATCAGCTTGCCCTGAAACGCCGAGAAAAACGTCTGCAATATGATCAGCAGCGAAAACGTGACTTGCAGTTCAGGTAGCGCTACGCCGAGTTTCGCGGCAAGCGGTTTGGTCATCAGCGTCCATACATATTGCGGACTCGAGATCGCCATCATGCAGACGAGACCCAGCCCCAACTGAAGCCAACGGTTGTCTGTCACGGTGGTCGAAGTGCTGCGGAGGTCCGCCGACGCTATGGATTGCGAGCGTGTGGGTGTGGTCATCGTAACTCCATTTACTGAGCAAATGCCTGCCGGCGCCCGGCAGACGTGCAGCGTCCTCCGGGCCTCAAAGGCCGGACCTGCAATCCGATTGAAAAAAAGCGCGCGTGTGCGTCTACCAGCCCGCGGCTGCCCCGTCACTGCGCGGATCGTAGCCCGCTTCAATCAATCCATCTGGATACCGAACGATTGCGCCGGCGTGTCCCATTGCCTCGTCGTAGGCCTGCATCGTCTCGACCTGGTGGCCGAGCGCTTCGAGCCGGGCCACTGTGCCGGGCGCGAAGCGCGCTTCGAGCTTGAGCGTGTCGGTCGACTGGCCCCAGGTCCGGCCCAGCAGCCAACGCGGCGCATCGATCGCGGCTTGCGGATTCCAGCCGAATTTCGCGATGCGTGAGAAAACCGCGCTCTGCGATTGCGGCTGGCCGTCGCCGCCCATGTTGCCGTAGACCATCGTACGGCCGTCGGCAAAACGTGCGAGCGCCGGGTTCAGCGTATGAAAAGGCCGGCGCAGCGGCATCAGCGGATTGCGTGCGCGCTCGTCGAGCGAAAAACTGCAGCCGCGGTTCTGCCAGTTGATGCCCGACCCCGCCAGCACGATGCCGCTGCCGAACTCGTGATAGATGCTCTGGATGAAACTCACCGCGACGCCGTTGCTGTCTGTCACGCCAAGCCACGCCGTATCGCCCGGCCCGCGACCGGCGCCCCACGGCGCGGCCTTCGTGATCGAGACTTGCGCGGCCATCGCGTCAAGCGCGGCCGGCTGCAGCAACTCACGCGGATCGACGCGCATGTAATCCGGGTCGGTAATCTCGGCGTCGCGCACGGCGAACGCCAGCTTGGTCGCTTCGACGCACGCATGCACGAACTCGGGACCAAGCGGGTCCATGTCCTTCGTCAGCACCCGATCGAGGATGCCCAGAATCAGCAGCGACACCAGCCCCTGGGTCGGCGGGGGCATGTTATAGATCGTGCCCAGCGAGTGCTTGAGCGCGAGCGGCGTTCGCAGGCGCGCCTCGTGCCGTTCGAGATCCGCAAGGCTCAGCAGGGAGCCCGCTGACTGCAGATCGCGGGCAATGCTACGTGCGAGGTCGCCCCGATAGAAGTCGTCGAAGCCCGCGTCGGCCAGACGTTCGAGCGTAGCGGCAAGACGCGGTGCGACGAAGCGCTCGCCGGTAACGGGCGCGGAACCGCCGGGTAGAAAGGTTTCGGTGAAACCCGCGATCGGGCGCAATTCGGCAAGGCGGCTCTCCACACACTGCGCCTGGCTGCACGTGACCGGCACGCCGTGCTTCGCGTAGTGGATCGCGTCTTCCAGCAGGCGTTTGACCGGCAGCCTGCCCCCGAGCGTTTCAGCCGACCAGCGCTGCGCGCGCTGCCAGCCCGACACCGTGCCGGCCACGGTATTGGCTGCGAGCGGGCCGCGCACGGGAATCGCCGCCAGTCCGCGCGCGCGGTATTCGTCGATTGTTGCGGCCAGCGCCGCCGCGCCACATGCTTCGATGCCGACCGGCTCGGCGCCGGGACGGGAGATCAGCCAGAAGCCGTCCCCGCCTATGCTGTTCATGTGCGGATAGACGACCGCGATGGTCGCGGCGGCGGAAATCATCGCTTCGACGGCGTTGCCGCCTTCACGCAGGATGGCGAGAGCGCTCTGCGCGGCGAGCGCGTGGGGCGCAACCGCCATGCCGCGGGTTCCGCGGCCCGGATTCAGGAATTTGGATGCCATGGGAGCAATAGAGGTTTGCTTGTATACATACCCATCTCTATGCGAAAACCGTGCCATCAGCCAGAATTCCCGCAGAGGCTGACTGCAGAAGGAGCTTAAAAGCTCGAGCCGCTCCAACGTATGTTGCTAGATGGTGCCGCGCAACCTTGGTGGTGCATAGGGAGCGCTGTGAGGCTCCAATGCGGTGCGGGCGCGTTGCAGGCGCTCGGTCGTCAGCGTGCGCACCTCCGCCCTGCTCCCTTCTATGTGCCGTCCCAGCAACTCGACGGCACTGTCCGCCGCAAGATTGCGGATGGCCGCGAGAATTGCAATGTGTTCGTCGTAAGTGTCATCGATGCAGTCACCATAGACGAGATCGAGCCGCCGCACCACGCGGATGCGGTCGGTCACGCGCTGCATGGCCGCGCTCAACTCGGCGTTGCCGGCGGCGACGACCAACGCCTCGTGAAAGGCTTCGTCGAGTGCCACCATCTCGCGGCCATCGCGAACGCGCTGTGCGTGAGGAACGTTCCAGATGCGCTCGAGCCGCTCGAGCATCTGCAAGGCGGTCGCGGATAAGGCGCCGTCGACCCCAAAGAACCGGCTGACCGAAAACGTCTCGATCAGCTTGCGCATTTCGTATAGATCTTCGAAGCGCTTGAAATCGATCGGCACGACTTCCCAGCCGCCGCGCACATAGCCGCGCATCAACCCGTCGCTTTGGAGGCGCTGCAGCGCCTCGCGCGCCGGTGTGCGGGAAACGCCGAAGCGATCCGCGATACTGCCTTCGGTCATACGATCGCCGGGCAGCAGGCGCATGTCGAAGATATCGTCGCGCACGCTGAAATAAACATGGTCAGCGCGCGATGAGGGAGATTGGGTTGTGTCTTTCACGCATGAGCCTGGAATTGACGGGTCTTTTCGGCAGTGACTATCGGCTAGCCTCAAAACATCCGTCAACGGAAATTTAATCTGCCGGCGACTCGGGCGGACGCCGCCATTGTAGGCGTCAGTAACAAACTTGAATCGGACAGGTGCCGTATGTCGAGAAGCTGGGTAATACGGATGCTGCAAAGCTGAGGGCGCATGGAGTACTCCGCAGTCCGGGGCGCGCCGGGCGCGCTTCTGGCCAGCGAGAAATGCTCCTGCAAGCTGATGATGCTCATCGCTTAGCGTGGCGGAAAGCTGCGCTGCTAGCGTCGTGTCGAGCACGTGCGATGCACTCTGACGCAGAACCGTATTCATGATCTTCCTGGTCTCCCGAAGGGCGTTGTGTGGCTGGGCGAGCAGCTTGTCAGCGAGTTTCAGGGCCTCGTCCATCAACTGTCCGGAGGCAACTATGCGATTCCGCTAGTCCATACCCGACCGCCTGTTGCCCGCTAATCAAAGGGGTTTGCGCGAACGGCATCGCACCCGGCACCTTCAAGACAGAGATGGCGCGTTCACAATGGGAAGATCCCGCGATGGTCGCCTGGTACGAACAGCTCAACCCGTCAAAGCCCTTCGGCGACGTCGATGAAACAGCAAGGAGAACTCCGAGCCATTTCGCTTCACCGTGCTCCATTCCTTCGCCAGGATTTCGTCAAGAGTGCGTCGGTTGTTCAAGCCAGTCAGCACATCCGTACGTGCAATCAAACGCAGTTCATCCTCTGCCTGTATCCGGCGACGAAGCTGAGCCGCAAGTGAAAACGAAAGCGCAATAAACACAGCCCCAAAAAGATGCACATGAGCGATCCGATTGTGATTGCACGTGTGCGTCAAAGCGCGTACATATCACGCTCGGCCGCGGCGACCATTATGATCAGAGGTAGCCCCGGAAAATTCTTGAACCAATAAAGGCGGCGCACACCGTCAATCGATGCGATTTCACTAAAGCTGGCTCTTTTGAAAATGCAGTGGGTAACGGGGCTCACGAGGCATGCGGGTTGAAGCCGGAGAAATCGAGCTTGCCAGCAACGAGAAAGAGGACCG